>CAINDI010000001.1 GCA_903847335.1 uncultured Verrucomicrobiota bacterium
TCGCAACGAAATCACCCCGCCAAAACCGGGGCAGCCATTCTACGGTCAAGATGCACAGCACCGGAGCGTGTCACCGGCGTACCGGCTCAGCGCCGACGGTCTGACGGTTCAAGACCTCAATACCGGTCTAACTTGGCAGCGCAGCCCGGACACCAATGGCGATGGTGTGCTCGACCGGCGCGATAAGTTGACATTGAAACAAGCGGAAGCATTACCGGCGAAACTCAATGCCGAGAGGTTTGGCGGATTCAATGACTGGCGACTGCCGACGATTAAAGAATTGTACTCGCTGATTTTGTTCAGCGGTGTCGATGTTGGTCCCGGCGCAGAAAGCGCCCGGATGATGCCGTTCCTCGACACAAAATATTTCAAGTTCGCCTATGGCGACACAAGCAAAGGCGAGCGGCTCATCGATTCGCAATACGCGTCGAGCACCAAGTATGTCGGCAAATCGTTTCAGGGATTTGCCAAACTTTTCGGTGTCAATTTCGCCGACGGCCGAATCAAAGGCTATGATTTGCAAATGCCGGGTGGCGGAATGGAAAAAACTTTCTTCGTGCAATGCGTTCGCGGCAATCCGCAATATGGTGTGAACGATTTTCACGACAACGCCAATGGAACTATCACCGACCGCGCCACCGGCTTGATGTGGTCGCAGGCCGACAGCGGCAAAGGTCTGAACTGGGAACAAGCTCTCGCCTACGCAACAAACGACAAGCGCGCCGGTCACAACGATTGGCGGCTACCCAACGCAAAAGAATTACAAAGCATCGTGGACTACACTCGCGCTCCCGACACCACTAGCTCACCGGCAATTAATCCGGTCTTCAACTGCACCGCGATTAAAAATGAGATTGGTCAGACCGATTATCCGTTTTATTGGACCGGCACGACGCACGCCGGAATGCTGGGCGGCAGCGCGGCGGTTTACATTGCATTCGGTCGCGCCGCTGGCTGGCCGACCGGGACACCCGGTCGCGGCGGTCCACCGGAGGCCAGTCCCACCAATTACCATTACACCGACGTTCACGATGCCGGCGCGCAACGCAGTGATCCGAAGGCCGGTAATCCCGCTGACTTTCCCCACGGGCGCGGCCCGCAAGGGGACGTGATTCGGATTTATAATTTTGTCCGGCTCGTGCGCAACGTGGCGAACTGAGCTGCCATGCGATTGGCAGCGATGGCGCAGTATTTCGCGGAGAGATCGAGGTGGATGAAGTGGCGTTTAGTTTGCGCGGCGACGGCGGCGACGGTACCGGTGCCGCCGAATGGATCGAGAACGACATTGCCCCGGTAGCTATAGAATTTAATGAGCCGGTAGATGAGTTCTTCCGGGAATGGCGCGGGATGACCTTCTTTGGCTTTCGGGTTACGACCGGCGCGCGGCGGGTAGAGACTTTTTAGAAATGGTTGGCGACCGGCGGTTTCAGGTTTGATGGACCAGAAGCCGTCGGAAAATTGGATAAATTCTTTACCGGTAATGTCGGCGTCCGCTTTGTTGCCTTCCAGCGTCCACGAACCTTTTGAGAAGACGAGGACATATTCCCAACTCGGTAGCACATGCGGATTGCGCGGACTTTTCCACGAACCCCACGCGGTCCGGCGGCGAATAGTTTGTTTGTACCAAAGAATTTCGGTGCGCATGATGAAGCCGAGACTGCGAAGTTGCGCCGCCATGTCGTAGTGAACAGGTTTGAAGTCTTTGATACTGGTCGGCGTGATGTTCAGCGCAAACCGGCCGCCGGGAACGAGGACGCGGTGGAGTTCCTTCCAGAACGGCATGAGCCATTGCAAATATTCGTCGTACGGCATTTGGTCGTGATGGCCGTCGTAGGCGAGGCCGACGTTGTACGGCGGTGAAGTAATCGCCAAGTGAA
>CAINDI010000002.1 GCA_903847335.1 uncultured Verrucomicrobiota bacterium
GGAGACACAGAAGTGCCAGTAAGAATTAGATTGCGGAGAGTCGGAACAAAAAATGTACCGGTGTACCGGATTGTAGTCGCGGACGGGCGTAGCCCACGCGATGGCCGGTTCATTGAAAACATCGGGACGTACAATCCCAAGAAAGAAACCAACAATTTCACGGTGGACGTGGAACGGGCGAAGCATTGGATTTCCAAAGGCGCGCAGCCCAGTGACACCGTTCGTAGTATTTTAAAGAAAGCGGAAAAGATCGTTCCCGCAGCTGTTGCGGCTTGACGTCCGGCGGACTTGCCGGGATTTTGACCGGCAGGATTGATGGATATGAAGGCGTTTATCGAATACGTGGTGAAGGAACTGGTCGATTTCCCCGAGCAAGTGGATATTCGGGAAGTGGACGGCGAGCGCGGGATGTTGTTCGAGTTGCGATTAAACCCGAGCGACATCGGTAAAGTTATCGGCAAGAGTGGCCGGACAATTACGGCGATTCGCACGTTATTGATTAGTGCTGCGGCAAAAAACGGTAAGCGTGTGATGTTGGAAATTATCGAGCCTGAAGGCGGCCGGCAGCGGCCACCGGTGGCCGACGCGCCTAGTAACTCGTAGCGGCGGGGCGATGGAATTCGACATCCTGACGTTGTTCCCCGGGATATTTACCGGGCCGCTGGATGAAAGCATTCTCAAGCGGGCGAGAGAAACCGGGTTAGTGCAGATTCGTGTGCATAATTTACGCGACTTCACGCACGATAAGCACCGGGTGGTAGATGACCGGCCGTACGGCGGCGGACCGGGGATGTTGATGAAGCCGGAACCGATCTTTGAAGCAGTGGAAAAATTGCAGCGGCCAGAAAGTTGTGTCGTCTTGATGACGCCGCAAGGAAAGCCGTTCACGCAAGCGCAAGCCGGGCTATTCGCCGGCAAGCCGCATTTGATTATCATCTGCGGTCATTACGAAGGCGTGGATGAACGTGTCCGGGAAGCACTCGTCGATGAGGAAATCAGTATCGGCGATTACGTGTTGACCAACGGCGCGCTGGCTGCAGCGGTGGTGGTGGATGCGGTAACGCGATTGTTACCCGGTGCCATCGGTCACGAGCAAAGCGCGGCGGACGATTCGTTCGCCACCGGAATGCTCGAAGGCCCGCAGTACACGCGGCCGCCGGAGTTTCGTGGGATGAAAGTGCCGGATGTGTTATTGTCCGGCGACCACGGCGCAGTGGAAAAATGGCGGGTTAATGAAGCCCGAGAGCGAACCCGGCAACGCCGGCCAGATTTATTGGAAGGAAAACAAACATGAACGTGTTAGAAAAAATTCAGCAAGAACAGATTCGTAGCGACTTGGTCCCCTTCAAAGTGGGCGATGCCGTGAAAGTGCACACGCGCATTAAAGAAGGCGACCGCGAACGAATTCAATTGTTTGCCGGCTTGGTCATCAACAAGCAAGGCCGGGGCGTGCAAGAGACATTCACTGTCCGTCGCATCAGCTACGGCGAAGGCGTCGAGCGAGTGTTCCCAACTAACTCGCCATTCATACAGAAGATTGAAGTTGAGCGCGCCGGTAAAGTGCATCGCGCAAAGCTCTACTATCTCCGTGGTCGGATCGGTAAGACGGCGACTAAAGTCACAGAAGCCTGAGTCAGTCGGTCAAGCTGGCCACAATCGCATCGCGCTGCCGGCAGAATTCGGAATCGGAAAGTACCGGAACCAAATTGTCAGCCGTGATTGGCTGTTCGAGTTCCACCCAACTCTTGCAACCACCATAGGATTCAAGCCATTGAATGCCAACCGGTGTCGTGCGCCGGTACACGCGAACCAATAACGCGTACAATCCGCGTTCCCGACCAAATGCGAAACGCTCGTGCAAGATTGCGTCGGTCCAGATATGGCGGCCAGCTAATCGCTCAATTTTTTCTTCGCGATCCAACCGCCGGACGCAATCCACAACGCCATAATACTCGACGCTGATTTGCTCGCGACTACCGGTGTCGAGTTCGCGGAGTCGTTGATGTTTCGACAGAATCACTGCTGCTTCCGCTTCGTGAAATTGCGTTGGCAATAGCCAAAATTCTTGGTGGTCAACGCGAAACTGTCCACCGGCTTCGTGAATGCCACCTTTGCGCAGAATGAGGATTTGTTCGCCATGACCTAAAGCATCCACGACGACCGCCCATTCCTTAAAGGCGATGTTCATGCTGGCAGGCCAAAATTACTGGCATGCAATCGAGCAACGCCGGCCAATTCGTTGGCAGTCAGCGGCGGCGTATCGGCAGCAAATTCCGTAAGCTGGCGTTCATTATAAATATTTGGCAGCACCGAACCGATGGCCGTGTCGGTCAGAATGAACTGGATGGCAGCTTGACCAATCGTGCGGCCAGTTTTACCGGTCAGGAAGCCGAGCTGTTCGACTTTTTTCAAACCATCCAAAAGCCAAGCTTTTCGCTTTTCATCGTTGGTGACGCGAAAGCTCCGGTGATCGTTTTTGTCGAATGTGGTCGTCGTATCGTAGGCGCCTTCGAGTAAGCCGCTGCTGTGGGGAACGCGGACGAAAACATTCGTGTTCCCGGCGGCGCGTGCTACCGGTAAGATTTTCTCGCCAAGCATTTGTTCGAGCAGATTGTAAATGATTTGCGTCGGTGCATGGCGTTCCGTAATCGTCGCAATTCCTTCGTCAATTTGCCGCGCATCAATTGCCGGGCCGAGTGCTGTGCCGTAAGTGAGAATTTTACCTTCGCGCTTCAAGGCGTCGAGCGTCTCGAAAATTTCGTCATTCCGAATGGCGTCAAGGCGCGGGTTATGGAGTTGGTACAAATCAATCCGGTCGGTTTGCAATCGCTGCAGACTTCGCTCGCAAGCAGTCCGGATATAGGCTGGCGTCCAGCTGTGCGGCCGTTCGCGTTGACCGGGCTGAACACCGGGATGGTTGTAAAAGTCGTAGCCGAATTTTGTGGCGATGACGATCTCGTCGCGCCGACCGGCAAATGCTTGCGCCAGTAACGTCTCACCTTTTCCGTCGCCGTACACATCGGCGGTGTCGAAGAAGTTGATGCCGAGATTAAGCGCCTTCCGGAGTAATCCGACGCCGGTGGTGTAATCATCGCCGGCGACGCCCCACATCGTGGTGCCAATGGTCCAGAGGCCAAAACCGACTTCGGAAACTTTCAGTGATGTACCGGTGAGTAGTCGATATTTCACAGCGTGGCCAAAACCTCGTCGATGCTGCCACGAATGCCGGTAAAGATTGGCGTGTCGCGCAGAGTGTATTTGCGGACTTCATGCTCGCGCATTTCCATGACGAGGTTGAGAAACTCGTTCGGATTATCACCTTCAAACGCGACGACAAACTCCGGGTCGTTGAGGCCGAAACTGTAAATGGTATTAATCTTGATACCGGGATACCGGTGACCGGCTTCGATATGGACATTCATCATCCGCTGCCGGTCTTCTTTCGGCAACTGATACCAGTCGGTCGTTTTCCAGAATGGATAAATAAAAATATATTTATTCGTGCCCGGAATCACGCGTCCCCGGCGACCTTCGCTACCTTCGTGCTCATGTTTATCCACATACATCGAACGCTTGGTCAGACCGAGAAAGCTATACGGCGTTGTGCACCACTTTCCGAGACCAGTATGGAGCAGTTGCGTGCTCATTTCGGTAAAATCTTCCAACCGTTCGCTGATTCGCCAGAGGACGAAGTCCGTGTCGCCGCGCGTGCCGACGGTGCTAAATGGGATCACAAGACATTTTGTTTTCCAAGTGGCGATGGCAGCGGAAAACTCGGCTTTGCCGTGGTCGCGTTCGGCGACCGGCAGCCGCCGCCAAGCAGGATCGGTTTTGAAGAATAAATAATTAACGAATTGTTGTCGGATGTCGTTAGCCATTGCAGCCCGTAATCCAGATTCCGCCACTTGTCAAGTTGGCGGCTGGTGCTATTGTCGGTGGTGCAAATCCCCATCTCGTTCACTGACCTGATCAACGCCCGCATTCTCGCGATTTCCGAAGACCGCCTCACCGGTTTTCAGCCTGATCCGCTCGGCGCTATCGCAAATCAATCCGGTGTCGAGTTACCGGTGGTCATCGAACGAATTCAGGCGATGTTGCGCGCCGGTACGATTCGTCGGGTGCGACAAACATTATTAGCGACGAATCTTGCGCAAGGTGCGCTGGTGGCTTGGCAGGTACCGGAGGAAAAACTTCACTCGGCGTTCGACTGGATGTTTCAGAATGATCCGTTCTCCGGTCACGTCGTAATTCGCACCACCGATACCGGTGCCACTCGGTACCGGCTGTGGACAACGGTGAAAGTACCGGCTGGTTTTTCATTGGTGAAACATTGCGAATTGCTGGCCAGCAAAACTGGCGCGGAGCAATTCATTTTATTGCCGGCGAAGAAACTATTTGCGCTCGGCGTCGGTCATGTGCGTCGGCGGGGGCTGGAACACGGCAGCCGCGCGGAGGTGTTGGCGGAAGTTACCGATGTGAATATGGTGACGCTTACCGCCGAAGAATGGAAAGTATTAACCGCGCTCAAACGCGAATTTCAACCGGAGGAGTTGACGCCCAATCTCTGGGTGGCTCGCGCCGGTGAAGCGGGTGTGACATTGGAAACTTTTTTGGCCATCGCGACTGATTTTGACCGGCGCAAGATTACCGGCCGGTTTTCAACTTTTCTCGAACACGTGAAGCCGACCGGTAACGGCGACCGGGTCACGCGATTCAATGCGTTATTTCATTGGGCGGTACCGGCGGGACGAGAGATTGACGCCGGAAGAGAAGTGGGCCGGCATCACATCATGACGCACGCCTACTGGCGCGAGACCGGAGAGGAATTTCATCATGTCAACATCATGGGCGTCGCACATGGCACAGATAAAGAATTACTTCTGGCTCACAAAGCTGCGATTGACCGGCATCTTGTCGAGGTGGGAATTCCGGTTTCGTACACGAATGTTTTCTGGGGTGGCCGGAGCGAAATCAAACCATCCGAAATTACACCGCAAGCTTACCAGGAATGGATTAGTCGGGTTTGACGAATTTGCGCGGCGCGTCGAGCTTGATGAGTTTCATTTCTTGCGCCGTTAAATCGAGCAACGCAATGCCGAGACGAATTGTGCGCCGGGCGCGCAAATGTAAATAGCCGACAGCGATTGCCACCAACAGCCAAGCTAAAAATACCCACCACGGATGCGGCGCGGTGTGTTGGGTAATAAAGATCACCAACGCCACGAAGCTCACCACCGACCAGAAAAATACTTTTGCGACGAAGGTCCAACCGGCGTGGAGCCGAGCGCGCAAGAGACGTTTGTTGCCGCCATGATTTTCAGCGACGGTATTCACGGTCACTTTCGTGAGTCGGTCACCGAACACAGTCACGTCAAATTCATCCCAGCCGCTATCGGCGGTGGCTTGCCATTGGTCGCGGTCGAGCACTTCCAGCAGCTTGGCCAAAAACTCAAAGCGCTCAATTCCGGCTTCGTTCCAGTAATTGACCGTGTAGATATTTTTGACGCCGTCATACGCCTCGGCCATCGTGCGAACGCTGTCACGGGCGGTATTGGGAGTGGCAGAACGGTGCAACCGGTAGGCGTACCGGGGCCAACCGCGGACGATGGGTTGTAAAAGATAAAGTAATGCCGTTAGCGGTCGCGACCACCGGTTACGTTGCCAGACCGGCAAATCCACATAACCAGCTGCGCTGATGGCTACCACCAAACTGGCGGCAAATGTCAGCATCGGAAGCGTCCACAATGCCGGCCACACCAATGTTAATAGCACGCCGCCGAGGGTAATCATCACATGCCATTCCAAACTCGTCACCAGCGTCGCCAAGCCAGCCGGCTCCGGTGTGTATAACGTTTGAAATAAACCGCTGCCAAAAACTCCGTGGTAAATTACAAACCGGCCAAACCAGCCTGTCGTCCGGCCGGGATTATAAATTCGACCGCGCCAGCGCATCCCGCCCAGATTGTTGAAATATTCCGGGTGCTTATACCGGAGCATCGCTTCGGCGACGCCGTACCCGCGTTGCTGCTTCAAATATGCGCCGGTCGTGTGTCGCCGGTAATGCCAGACGAAACCAGCATGACTGAATGCGATTTTTCGTCCGCGTTGCAGTAACCGCCAGCAAACGTCCACGTCATCGCCTGCCGACCGGTAAATCGGATCGAAACCTTCGATTTCTTCGAGTGCCCATTTCCAAAACGCCATGTTGCAACCGGGAATGTGTTCGGCATTTCGGTCGTCGAGCATCACGTGCGCCGGTCCGCCGGGAGCCACCGCAACGACACCGGCCACCCAGTTATCTTCCACCGGTGGGAAATTATGTCCGCCGATGGCTGCCGCGTCGGTCTTCAATAAATCGCCGACGAGATAATACAACCAATCTTCATCCACCCGGCAATCGCTGTCGGTGAACGCCACAATCGCACCGGTGGCGGCGTGAATGCCGGTGTTGCGGGCGTTCGACAAACCGAGGTTGCTCTGATGAATCGTTTTTATTTCCGGGAACTGCGCGGCAATTTTCGCCGTGTCATCCGTCGAACCGTCGTTGACGAGAATGACTTCGTAGTCTGGATAATTCAGATGCCGGAGCGAATTCAGACAGGCCGGTAAAGTGCGTCCGCCGTTGTAGCTGGCGACGACGACGCTGACTTTCGGATATTCCGCCAGAGGAAAACAAGGCGCATGCCCGAACTGTTCCGCCACGGCGGTGAAGGAGGCTTTCGGATTCCGGTCCCGGTCGGTCAGTCCAAAAAACCAATTCTCAATCTGATGGCCGCCGGTATGCCAGTCGTCGGTGAACGCAAAAATAAATGTCCCGGCTAGTCCGGCGCGGAAGGCGACTTCGATATGACCGCTGAGGAATTTTGCCTTCGCTTCTTCGCCTTCGCGCATCGAATCCATGCCGAATTCCGCGAGCACGAGCGGCTTGCCACCGGCTTGGCTCTGCAGTCGGTCGAGGTAATTCTCAAACGGTTTTGGGTCGTGGAGATAGACGTTGAAGCTGACGAAATCGAGACTTTGCGGCCGGAGAAATTCTGTCGGCGGATAATTGACGAAGGTGACGAGCCGTTGCGGGTCGACTGATTTGACGATGCCGGCGAGCTCGTCGAGAAAATCTTCAATCTTGCGGGCGCCGTACCAGCGAGCGATATCCGGCGGAATTTCGTTGGCGAGCGTGATGGCAAAGACAGCGGGGTGACCGGCAGTCGCTTCGGCTGCGTGCCGGGTCGCATTACGAGCGAAAGCTTTTGATTCGTCGTCGTCGAGAAAACAGGTGTGTTTCGGCCAGTAATAATCGACCAACACTTTTAATTCGTGCCGGTGGGCGCAGTCGAGGAACCAGCGCGGCGGAACGTGGTAGACGCGGACGCAGTTGGCATTAAGTTGGCGGATTAGCGCGAAATCTTTTTCAACTTGCTCCGGTTTCGGGAAAGTGTCGCCGCCGGGACTCGGTTTGAATGGCCCGTAGGTCACGCCTTTCGGATAAAACTTTTTCGCGCCGATGCGGAAAAACTTCCCGTCGGTCAACACGCGCTCGGCCGGTGGAATATTGGCGAGGTTGACTGGTAACTCCGGTTGGTTGCCGGCGATGGATGATGAATTGGCCACGTTTGGGCTTAAATTGAGAATCGGGTTGTAACACAAGCCATGCGCAGCGTCAATCCGCTGGCGTTCCCGAGGCGAGCGCGGTAGGCTCACCGCTATGTTCGATTTGCAACCGTGGCAATGGGGTTTGGTGGTATTTGGCGCGCTGCTGATTGGCGTGTCGAAAACTGGGATTACCGGACTGGGTGCGTTAACGGTGGCGATTTATGCCAACATCTTACCGGCGCGCCAATCGACCGGGATTATTTTACCGATGTTGGTCTGCGCGGATTTCGTGGCGGTGGCAACGTACCGGCGCCATGCGGCGTGGCGATATATTGGGCCCTTACTTCCGTGGGTAGTCGTCGGCATTGTGGCCGGTTACTTTACCATGGGACGCATTAACGATATTCAAGTGCGGCGCGGTATCGGCGTGACGCTATTGATAATGGTGGCGCTTCATTTCTGGCGCCGGCAACGCGCCGGTAACGAACCGATTCCGCACACGCTATGGTTTTCTGCACTGACCGGCGTGTTGGCGGGATTCACGACGATGCTCGCGAATGCCGCCGGCCCAATCATGGTGCTATATATGTTGGCGGTCGGCTTGCCGAAGTTGGAATTTCTCGGAACCGGGGCGTGGTACTTTCTCATCATTAATTTGTTTAAGGTGCCATTCAGCTATCATCTCAATCTGATTACACCGGCGACGCTTCAGTTCAACGCACTGCTATTACCGGTGGTGATTGCCGGTGCATTGCTCGGGAAAATATGCGTGAAGCACATCAATCAGTCGTGGTTTGAGACGCTAGCGCTGGCGCTGACATTAGTCGCCGGTGTGCGATTATTATTTTGAAATTCAATCTGCTCACACGTATGAGATTGACACCGGATTGGTTATTTGCAATTCTTTGCGCCGCAAGAAATGGTTACTCAAAAAGACATTGCACAACGGCTTGGCGTCTCGGCGTCGCTAGTATCGCGGGCACTCGGCGGAACTGCTCCCGGTATCGGCGCGGCCGCGACGACGATTGAACGGATTCGCGTGGAAGCCGCCAAGCTAAAATATCAGCCGAACGCGGTGGCGCTGAGTTTGCGCGGAACTTCGACGCGCACCATCGGTGTCGTCATCAAAAATTTCGACGATCCATTTTTCGGACGCGTCATTGCGGAGTTGCAGGCCTTGGCGACCGCGAAACAATTTTCATTACTCCTCACCGGTTGTCCGCCCGGTGCCGAAGCGCGAGTGGATATTCACTCGATGGAGAAACACCGGCTCGATGGATTGATTATTACCGGTAGCGATTTTGTGCCGGAAGGTTTGAAATCTTTTCTGAGTCGCGATGTGAAGGTTGTCCGTCTGGGATTTGGGCCAGTCACGCCAGGCGTCATTAATGTCACCGTAGATTTAGAGTCTGGATTGCGCCAGCTGGTTAGTTATCTGACGAAGCTCGGGCACCGGGACATTGGCTACATCGGTGACGAGACGGCGCCGAACCTGCGCCGAGAAAAGTTACTGCTGGCTGCGCTTAAAAAAGCCAGTTTGCTTGCGCGGCCCAATTGTTTTGTTCGCGCGAAGACCACCGGTGCGGATGCCGGCTACGAAGCGATGCAGATTTTATTAAAACGCTGCGGTGATTTATTGCCGACGGCGGTAGTGGCGGCAGAAGATGTGTTGGCGCAAACGGCGTTGCGAGTTTTGTTTGAACGCCGGGTGCGCGTGCCGCAGGATTTGACGTTGGTCGGCGTGGACGATGTGCCGTCGGCGCGAATGACGATCCCGGCGTTGACCACGCTCCGGCAACCGATACCGGCGATGGTGCAAATAGCATTTGAACAACTCATAACCACCGGCGAGAAATCGCAGAGAACAATTTTAGTGAAACCAGAATTAGTCATCCGCGAATCATCTGCGGCAAAAACTGAAAACGGAAACGGTTAGAACAAACTATGAAAACACAACCACTCGACGTCTTAATTATCGGCGGCGGCATGATCACGAACGATTTGATTTTGCCGAGTGTCTATCAACTCCAACGCCTCGGTGTCGTCGGCGAAATCAGCATTTGCGCGCTCAACAGTGCGCCGCTGAAAGCGCTGGCGGAGAATGCGGAACTCACCGCCGCATTTCCGGGACAAAAGTTCACAGCGTTACCGGCGCTGACGACGCCACCGGATAAGATGTTTCCAGATTTGTTCAAAGACGCGCTAGCCAAGATGCGCCCCCGGCAAGCGGTGATTGTCGCGGTGCCGGACTGGTTCCATTATCCAATCATCCTCGAAGCATTGCGTCGGGAACAGCACGTGCTTAGCGTCAAGCCGCTGGTGTTGGAATATAAACAAGACGCGGAAATCGAACATCTCGCGCTGGAAAAAGGTTTGTTCGTCGGTGTCGAATATCACAAGCGTTTTGACCGTCGTGCGCTGCAAGCGAAGCGGTTGTACGGCGAAGGCAAATTCGGCCAGTTCACGATGGGCGAGGCGAAGTTGCACGAGCCGTATTATTACCGGCACTCGAATTTCCAAAATTGGTTCACCTGCGACAAGACTGACCCGTTTACTTACGTCGGCTGTCACTATGTGGACTTAGTTTATTTCATTACCGGTCTCAAACCGGTTGCGGTTTCGGTGGACGGCGTGCGCGGTAAATTCCCGAATGGCAAAGAAGCGTTTCTCTGGTCGAGTGGCCGGGTGCGTTTTGAAAATGGCGCGTTGCTGACGGTGACCGACGGTCTCGGTTATCCCGATGACGCCGCCGGTGGTAATGACCAAGCGTTGGTGATGTATTGCGAAGGTGATAACCGCACCGGCATGATTAATCACGACGACCACGAACGCGGTGTCCGGTATGTGTTCCTCGAACCGAGCGGCGCAGCGCGCTATCGGTACGTCAGTCCGGATTTTTTCCGGCTCGTACCGTGGGAAGGTGCTGGCGCGAAGCCGGTCGGTTACGGTTACGATTCCATCGCTGCGAATTTGCAGACGATGCACCGGATTGAAGCCACTTGCGGCAGCGTCGCGGACCGGCAGAAGGTCATTCGCGAAGTGGATGCCGCCGGGATCATCGCCACGCCCGCTAACAGTTTCGTCAACGAATTGGTCGTTGAAGCCGCGCGCCAATCTATTCTTGCCGATGGCGCGTTGGTTAAAATTCATTACGGCAACAACCCTCACGTGGAGAAAAGCAATGGCTGAATATAGTCTGAAACCTGTCAAAGTTCCGCAAATCAAAACCAAATACCGGCGGATTAAAACCGCGTTACCGGTGCCGCAGTCGTTACCGGTTTTTGCAAAATTGCGCGGCAGCGAACCGCGCTCAATGTCCGGCCAGCCGCCGATTTTGTGGCACAAGGCCGACAACTTCCTCGTCGGTGACAAATGGGGAAATCAGTGGATTGATTGGTCTAGCGGTGTGCTCATCACGAATACCGGTCACGGTTGCCCTGAAATCGTTAAAGCCGTGCGCGCTGTGCTCGACCGGCCATTGCTCGCGACCTACGTGTTTCCACATGAAGACCGGGCGACGCTCACACAGATGTTGCGTGAGTTAGCTCCGGTGCCCAGCAAGTATCAAGTGTTCCTGCTCAGCACCGGCAGCGAGGCGACGGAAAATTGCATCAAACTTTCCAAAACTTACGCGCTCCAGAAATACGGGCCGACCAAGAAATATATGGTCAGCTTCCAGAACGCGTTTCACGGGCGGACGATGGGTTCGCAACTCGCCGGTGGCATTGAGCCGCTGAAAACTTGGATGGTGGATCGCGACCGGACCTTTGTGCAAGTGCCGTTCCCAGATGGTTTCAGAAATCCTGACACTTCGTTTGATTTGTTTCTCCAGTCACTCGCGAAACAAAAAGTCCGGCCGCAAGACATTGCCGGCGTCATCACCGAAAGCTACCAAGGTGGCGGTCCAAGTTTCCTACCGGTGAAATATGCACGGCAACTCGAAAAATTCTGTCGGCAACACGACATCGTGCTGACGATGGACGAAGTTCAAGCTGGCTTCGGTCGGACCGGTAAAATGTTTTGCTTCCAGCATTACGGCATCAAGCCGGATCTCATCGCTTGCGGTAAAGGTATCACTTCGTCGCTGCCGCTATCGGCAGTGATTGGCCGTTCCGAGGTTATGGATTTGTATGCGCCGGGCTCGATGACTTCCACGCACTCGGCATCGCCACTGGCCGTGGCGGCGGCCATTGCGAATCTGAAAGTTTTGCACAAAAAGAAACTCGCCGCCCGCGCCGCCAAACTCGGCGCGTGGTTCATGACGGAACTCGAACGCATCCAACAAAAATATCCGCAGCGGCTCGGCCGGTGCTGGGGTAAAGGTCTGGTCGCCGGTATCCAAGTCGTCAAGCCCGGCACGTGCGAACCGGATGGCGCGGTCGCGTTGGCCATCAACTTAGCCTGTCTCTATAACGGCGTGTTGATGTTCGCGCCGGTCGGCAGTGGTGGTGGCTGCGTGAAAATCGCGCCGCCGTTGACGATTGCCGAAGATGCGCTCCGGGAATCGCTGGCAGTATTTGAGCAATGCGTGGACGAGGTGATGGCGCGCCTGTGAATTATTTCGACATCCAAGTGAACGGCTATGGCGGCGTCGATTTCAACAAAGACGAACTGACCGCCGAGGAATTGCATTTCGCCTGTGAAATCTTGCAGCGCGACCGCGTGACCGGCAGCTTCGCCACGTTCGTCACCGACCAAATTCCGGTAATGTGCCGGCGGGCCGCACGGCTGGTAAAACTCCGCGAACGCGATCCGCTCTGCCGGCAACTGATTGCCGGGATTCATTTTGAAGGCCCGTTCATGAATGAGACCGCCGGCTATCGAGGCGCGCATCCGGAAACCGCGTTGCATCCGGCTAAGATGGATGAGATGAAACAATTGCTCGATGCCGCCGGTGGCTTGGTCAAGCTCGTCACACTCGCACCGGAACGCGACCCCGGTATGGCGACCACTCGGTATCTCGCTGGTCAAGGCATTGTCGTCAGCGCCGGTCACACCAATGCGTCGCTCGACGATTTGCACGCAGGCATCGACGCCGGGTTGACGATGTTCACGCATCTCGGAAATGGCTGTCCGATGCAAATGCACCGGCACGACAATATCATTCAGCGCGCTCTCAGTTGCGCCGGTAAGCTCTGGCTGTGTTTCATTGCCGACGGCGCGCATATTCCGTTTTTTGCGCTGAAGAATTTTCTGAAACTAGCCGGCAGCGAACACGCCATCATCACTACCGACGCCTCATCACCGGCGGGAATGGGGCCCGGCACTTATACATTTTCCGGCAAGACCGTGGTGGCGGACGAGACGATGACGTTGTGGGCGGCGGACCGCAGTCACTTTGTCGGCTCCGGTATCTCCATGCCGAAAGTCGAAGAGAATCTTCGCCAGTACCTCGGTTTTAGCGACACTGAAATCCGGAAACTTCTCAGCGATAATCCGCGCCGCGCTTTCGGAATTTAACAAATACGTTTTGCTTCGATTCCGAGAATGGCGGCGAGTTTTTCAATCTTGCCGGCGATGTGACCGACACCGATCGCGCAATGATGCGCCGGACCCGCCGTGGACCAAGCGTTCATAAATTGCGGCGCGCTGAGACTGAATTTATAGCGGCTATTCGTATTTCCGATTTGCAGCACCGGGCCGGCAACGCTTTCGCCTTCGGCAGTCAATAGCATTAGCTTGCCGTCACCGCGCTGGACGACGGACAGTAAGGTGACCGGACCATGTTTCACAGTCATCTGAATCGAAAGACCTTTACCGGGTTTACCGTGGTACACCGGTACCGGCACGAGCCGCACCCGGCCTTCGGCGATGGCGAAATGCGCCGGGCCGTCGTGACCGAGATAAACGACATCGTCTTTGAAATCGGCGAGGTAAAATTCCGAGAACGAACCGCCGGCACCGAACGCATCCATGATTTTCATGGCTTGGACGTTTTTAACTTCGCACTCGCCGGCGACCGGAATGTTGTGGCCGGTAAGCAAGGTGGTACCGGCAATAACGCTGGTGACGATGTCTTGGTATTCGTTGCCGGCGACGCTTTCGTAATAATAGGCCATTGAACCGAGGTTGTGGTTTTTCACGAGCGCGTCGAGTGCGCAGGAAGTGCGGGCGGCGCGGGTGATTTCGGCAGGTTCGCATTCCGGTGCAACTTCAAATTCTTTTTGGAATTGCCGGAGCTTGGCTTGAACACGCTGATTGGTGACGGCGTTGCGGAGCGCGTGCAGCTCGCACATTTCCAGCAGTTCAAAGTGATTGCCGAACACCGCCGACTGCTGGGTCAGATCGCTGTAAACGTCGAGCATGCCGCCGTAATAATGGCCGAGGATGCCGACGCGGTTCTGGCGCATCGCGCCGGCAACTTTGGCGGCGGCCACCCAATCGCGGATTTCACGCCACGCTTCCTCGTCGTGCAGATGGCCGGTGACTAAATGATAGGCGATACCGGCGCGGTTGAAGACGCAGGCGATTTCCGGGGCCGAGCAGGATTGGCAATGTTCGAGCCAGATGCCGGTCATCAAACCACGGTCGCCGAGCGCATTAAATTTTTCGTAATCAAGCTGCGCGACCGGCTGAAGATTCAGCACCACCACCGGTACGCCAACGTGTTGTACCACCGGCAAAACCGTCGAGCTGAGCGCGTAGGTTGAGACGTAGAGAAAAATGAATTCGACTTCTTCCCGGCGAAACAACGCCGCTGCCTCGCGCGCTTTCGCCGGTGAATCCACCAGCCCTGCATTTACCAGCTCGACGCCGCAGCCTTTGATTTGCTTACCGATTTGCGTTTGGTAGCCGACCAGCCGGTCGCGCAGTCCTTTGAATTGCGTCCAATACGTATCCAGCCCGATTCCGAACAAACCGATTTTGGTTTTCGTCTGTGGCATGATGATTTCTCCAGTTGCGGCGAAGATAACGAGAACCGGCAGTTGGCGCAAGTCTCCGGCTCTGCTAGATTGCCGGCACACGCCTATGAACCAAACCAAACTCACCCAACTGCTCACCGATGTTCGCGGTGGCCGGCAATCGGTGTCGGCCGCGCTCCGGCAACTCAAGTCACTCGATACTCATAACCTCGACTTCGCGAAAGTGGATGGCCACCGGTCGTTGCGCAAAGGTTTTCCTGAGGTCATTTACTGCGAAGGCAAGTTACCGGCGCAGGTCGCGAAGATTGCTGGCACAATTCTCAAACACAACGACAATCTCCTCGCCACCCGCGCCGGTAAAGAAATTTACCGGGCCGTCAAACGCGCTTTCCCCTCGGCGAAATATCACGAAGCCGCCCGCGCCATCACCGTCGTCCGCAAACCGCTGCCGAAACGCACCGGCACGATTGCTGTTCTCTGCGCCGGCACCACCGACATTCCGGTGGCCGAAGAAGCCGTCGTCACCGCTGAA
>CAINDI010000003.1 GCA_903847335.1 uncultured Verrucomicrobiota bacterium
GGAATCGCACTATTTCATTTTATTGTTATTACCAATGATGGCGCTAGTGGCGCGGGTTTGCAGTGCGCCGGAGCGGCAAATACGCAAAGTCGCTCTCGGCGTCTGGATTGCGTTTTTTGCCATTGGCCTACCGGCGGTGAATGTGAAACCACTCAGGCTCTACGGCGCGCTATGTTGGCTCTCGTTAGTCTTGTGGGCTGCATTATTATGGATGGCATGGCCGCGACGCAATGTAGTAGTGTCATCACATATCAACTCAAACAAATGAAGTCGGCTGGAAAATTTCAAGGAATGGGGCGCGCGCTTGGAGCAGGGTCGCAAATGGTGGCGGCAACAGGCGTGGGTGCCGGTATCGGTTGGTGGTTGGATAAGCTGACTGGTTGGTCACCGGTGCTCCTGTGTATTTTCTTTGTATTGGGTTCAGTGGCCGGATTCATATCGGTGTATCGGGCACTTAATTACAACACGGAGAAACAGTCGTGACATTCGACCGACCGGCAGTGGTGGGCATGATTTGCGGTGCGTTGATTGGCGCGACAAGTGCGTATCTCCAGATTCGAGAGTTGCGCAAAAAAAGCGGCAAAGCCGGCGCGCCGGGAGTCACACAACTAGTACCGGGAGCAATGGGACGACTACTATTCGCAGGCGTGGCACTGTGGGTGGCATTGAAGTTCACGGAGGCAAATAAATACTGGTTGACAGGGGCACTGCTTGTCAGTTATACGGCTCCCCTCTTAGTGCAGTTAAAGCAGTTGATTTTCCCGAAAAAATAACATGGGCGAACATCACGAGATCGTACATTTTGTTATCCGATTAGGCAGCTTGAACTTGAGCGTTACCAATAACGTGGTGATGCTATGGCTGGCAGCCGGCTTAACTTTTCTATTTCTGTTTGGCGCGGCGCGCTTGGTGAATGTCTCCGGTACGGGTCGGTTGCCGAATTTGGTGGAATCGTTGCTGGAGTTTGTGCGCGAGAACGTCGTGGAAGCCTTCATCGGACATAACGGCGCAAAGTGGCTCCCGTTTGTGGCGACAATTTTCTTTTTTATTCTTTTTAATAATCTGTTGGGTTTAATTCCGATTCCCGGTTACTTCCATGCAGTGACGAGCAATCTGAATGTGACAGCTGTGCTAGCGGTGGTGGTGTTCGTCGTCGTGCAAGTCGTCGCGGTGATCCATCACGGGCCGATGTATTATGTAAATCTTTTGTTCCCAAAAACCGCGCCGGGCTGGCTGCGATTTTCGCTGATGCCGTTGATTGAAGTCATCGGCACGCTGGCGCGGCCATTTTCGCTGGCGATTCGTTTGTTTGCGAACATGACCGCCGGCCACCAAATCATTGTCGTCCTGCTCACCGGTGATTTAATCGGCGTCAGCTACCTACTCAAACAAGGCATCGGGATGAAGTTGCTGGCGGCGTTGCCGTTCGTCGGCGTGGTGGTGATGGATGGATTTGAAATTTTCGTGGCGTTTATTCAGGCGTTTATTTTCGCATTGCTGACGGCATTGTACCTCGGCGAAGCGATGGAAGAATCACACTAGTTAACCACAGGAGAAACTACAATGGCAGCTGAAGCAGCAGAAGCAGTCGTACAAACAATGAGCGCGGCCGTTCCGTTGGCCAAACTCGGTGCCGGTCTCGCGGTCGGCTTGGGCACGCTCGGTTCCGGCATCGGCATCGGAATGATTTTCGGCAAGAGCATCGAATCCGCCGCCCGGCAACCGGAGGCGTTACCGCTGGTCCAGCGTTTGATGTTCACCGGCTTCGCGTTGGTGGAAGCGCAGGCGCTCTATGCGTTGCTGATTACCTTCATCTTACTCGCGGTCAAGTAACGCGACCATGAAGACCACTCTCCGATTCACTCTCGGCCTCGGTCTTGCGACGTTGCCAGTCGTGGCGCGCGCGGAAGAAAGCGGCATCGTACCGACAGACTACAGCTTGCAAATTTGGACACTCGTCACATTTGTAGTGCTGCTGGTCTTGCTCGCGAAGTTTGCCTTTAAGCCCATCGCCGAAGCTCTCGACCGTCGCGGCCAGACAATCAAAGCTCAACTCGACGAAGCGCAGAAGTCGCGCGCTGAAGCGAAGAAGCTGATAGACGATTACCAGAAACAAATCGCCGAAGCCCGCATGGAAGCCGGCAAAGTGATTGAAGAAGCCCGGCAGCTTGGCGAGAAAGTCCGCAAGGAAGTTGTGGACAAAGCCAACACCGAAGCTTCCGCCATCGTCTCGCGTTCGCAGGAAGAAATTATCCGACAGAAAGAAAAAGGCATTCAAGAAATGAAGGACACCATTGCCGGATTGTCCGTTCAGATTGCCGGGCGCATTATCGAAAAGGAAGTCAACACTGCGACACACAAGCAGCTCATTGACGGCCTGATCACCGACCTCGCGAAAGTCCGGAAGCAGTAATGGCTCACGATCCAATCAACACCGGTTACGCCCGCGCCCTTTTTGAAATGGCGCAGGCCGAAGGCGTGGTCAGCCGCGTTGAAGAAGAGCTTTTCCGCCTCAGCGAATTGCTCAAGGGAAATCCGGAGCTTTTACAGTTCCTCAAAGATCCAAACATCAAATCCGAAGGCAAACGCCGGGCGCTCAGCGATTTATTCCAAGGACGCGTTCATCCGCTCGTATTGACGACGCTCACCTCGCTCAGCGATCAAGATCGCGGCGGTCGGGTATTACATGTCATCGAAGAATTTTCTAGTATTGCCGCGACCGCGCGGCAAAAGGTCACCGGTGAAGTCACTACCGCCATCACACTCGATGGCGATACGTTAAGCCGGTTAGTCACCGCACTCAACCGCGCGACCGGCAAGAACGTCCAGCTTTTCCAAAAAGTGGACCCGGCAATTCTCGGTGGCGCAATCATCAAAGTCGGCGAGCAAATCATTGACGGCAGTCTCCGCCGGAAGCTCGACCAGATTCAAGCGAAGTTAGTGCAGTAGAGGTTATATCCATGGCTGACATACTTACACTCGACTCCAAACAAATCTCCGATGTCCTCCGGAAGAGCATCAGCGAATTCAAATCCGAAGTCACCGTTCAGGAAGTCGGCGAAGTCCTCGAATGCGGCGACGGCATCGCCCGCGTTTCCGGATTACCAAACTGTCTTTCCGAAGAAATGCTCGAATTCCCCGGCGGCAACTACGGTGTCGCACTTAACCTCGAACGCGACAATGTCGGCGTAATGATTCTTGGCGACTTCACAAAAATTGAAGAAGGCCAAATCGTCAAACGCACCGGTCGCGTTCTTAGTGTTCCGGTGGGCGATGCATTACTCGGTCGCGTGGTAAACGCGCTCGGCCAGCCAATTGACGGCAAAGGCCCGATTAACGCCGAAAAAATCCGTCCAATTGAAACCCGCGCTCCAAGTGTAATCGAACGTGAACCGGTCAAACAACCGCTTGCCACCGGCTTAAAGTCCATCGACGCGATGATTCCGATTGGCCGCGGCCAACGCGAACTCATCATCGGCGACCGGCAGACCGGCAAGACCGCCATCTGCATCGACACGATTATCAATCAAAAAGGCGGCGACGTGATGTGTATTTACGTTGCCATCGGCCAGAAGAAATCCACCGTCGTCAGTGTTGTGGAGACGTTGGAAAAAGCTGGTGCGATGGATTACACCATTGTCGTTAGCGCCACTGCCAGCGATGCCGCTCCGATGCAATTCGTTGCCCCCTACTCCGGTGCGGCGATGGGCGAACATTTTCGTGACAACGGCCGACACGCGCTCATTATTTACGACGATCTTTCCAAACACGCGATTGCCTACCGGCAGATTTCATTACTACTGCGCCGTCCGCCGGGACGTGAAGCGTTTCCAGGTGACATCTTTAATCTGCACAGCCGGTTGCTCGAACGCGCTGCAAAACTGAATATTGATGCGCCGAAGCTGAATCCTTTCTATCCAAAAGGTGGCGGTTCGCTTACCGCATTACCAATCATTGAGACCCAGGAAGGTGATTTCTCGGCGTACATTCCGACGAACGTCATTTCGATTACTGACGGCCAGATTTACCTCGAGTCCGATCTTTTCTATGCGGGCGTTCGGCCGGCGGTTTCAGTCGGCCTCTCGGTCAGTCGGGTCGGCGGTAGCGCACAAACCAAGGCGATGAAAAAAATCGCCGGTACACTCCGTCTGAGTCTCGCGCAGTACCGGGAACTTGCTGCGTTCGCGCAATTGTCGAGCGATCTCGATAAGAACACGAAAGCACAGCTTGATCGCGGTCAGCGCATGGTTGAACTCTTAAAGCAGCCGCAATATCAGCCGATGACGAACGAAGATCAGGTTTCGATTCTCTGGGCGGCGACGAATGGTTATCTCGACGGTGTTGAGGTGTCAGCCATTCGGAAGTTTGAAGTTGAGTTCCTCCAGTTCTTGAAGAGCAAGTACGCTTCGACGGTTGAATTGCTTCGCACAAAGAAAGAATTGACCGATGAAGTTGTCGCTGGTTTGAAAAAAGCGGCTGACGAGTTCAAAGGTATCTTCTCCGGTAAGTAAGAAATGGCCAGTCTCCGCGACATTCGCCGCCGCATTAAAGGTGTGAAGAACATCCGGCAAGTCACCCGCGCGATGAACATGATTGCCGCAGCCCGGTTGCGTCGCGCGCAAAGCAAGGCGGAGTCGGCGCGGCCGTATGCGGAGCGCATCACTGGTATTCTGCAAGATGTGGTTTCGTCGAGTGGCGGCGCGGCGCGGCATCCGTTGATGGCGAGCCGAGAAGTGAAACGGATTGCACTGGTAATCGTCACCTCTGACCGTGGCTTGTGCGGTGCGTTCAACGCCGGTATCATTCGTGAAGCGCAGCACTTCTTTCAGAAGCAGACCGTACCGGTAGATGTGATTACCATCGGCCGGAAAGCCCGCGAACATTTCCAACGCCTCGATGCCAATATCGTGCAGCAATTCCCGCAACCATCGCGTGATGTTCGCCTCGAAGAAATCGGTGCCATCGCTAAACAAGTCATCACCGATTACGGGACCGGTAAGCACGACCAGGTATTCCTCGCCTACGCAAAGTTTGTCAGCGTGCTGAAGTCACAGCCAGCGGTCACACAGTTACTTCCCCTCGCCCAGCCAGCCGCAAGCGATAAACAACAGCGTGCCGCCTATGAATTCGAGCCGGGCGCAGAGGAGTTATTGAATACGCTGTTGCCGCAATACGTTGAGGTTTTGGTTTACCGGTCGCTCGTTGAATCGCTCGCAAGCGAACAAGCGGCGCGCATGGTGGCCATGAAAGCCGCCACCGACAGCGCCTCGGATATGATTACCGGATTGACCCGCCAGTATAACAACGCCCGGCAAGCCAGCATCACCAGTCAACTTTTGGAAGTCGTCTCAGGCGCAGACGCATTGGAGAAAAAATGAGCATCACCGCACACAGCAAAGGCAAAATCGCACAAGTCATCGGCCCGGTCGTTGACGTCGAATTTTTCACCGAGGAAATGCCGGCGATCAACAACGCCATCACAATTACTGACAAAGAAAAAGGCATCGACATCACCGTCGAAGTCGCCGGCCACCTCGGCGACGGTCTCGTCCGCACCGTCTCCATGAGCGCGACACAAGGTCTTGTCCGTGGTATGGAAGCGATTGATACCGGCGCAGCGATTACGGTTCCGGTGGGACACTCTTCGCTCGGTCGGATTTTTGATTTACTCGGTCGTCCGATTGACAACAAAGGTCCGGTGGACGCAAAATTGCACCTACCAATTCACCGACCCAGCCCAGCATTTGAGGACCAGGTGGCAGCCAACAAACTGTTTGAAACCGGATTAAAATCAATCGACTTGCTCGCGCCGTTTGCCAAAGGCGGAAAGATCGGTTTATTCGGCGGTGCCGGCGTCGGTAAAACGGTTCTAATTCAGGAACTCATCCGCAACATCGCCAAAGAGCACAGCGGATTCTCCGTGTTCGGCGGCGTCGGTGAACGAACCCGCGAAGGCAACGATCTCTATCTCGAAATGACTGAGTCCGGCGTTATTGCTAATACCGTAATGGTCTTCGGCCAAATGAACGAACCTCCCGGTGCCCGTCTTCGCGTTGCCCTCTCAGCATTGACGCAAGCCGAATACTTCCGTGACTACGAAAATAAAGACGTCCTTTTGTTTATCGATAATATTTTCCGCTTCACACAAGCCGGATCCGAAGTTTCCGCGTTGCTGGGACGGATGCCGAGTGCCGTCGGTTATCAGCCGACGCTTTCAACTGAAATGGGCGATTTGCAAGAGCGAATCACCTCAACGAAACACGGTTCAATTACCTCGGTACAAGCTGTGTATGTACCGGCGGACGACATTACGGATCCGGCACCGGCAACAACCTTCACGCACTTGGATGGTTCGATTGTGCTCTCACGGCAAATTGCAGAATTGGGTATTTATCCGGCAGTTGATCCGCTCGCTTCAACCTCCCGGATTCTCGATCCGCTGATCGTTGGCGATGAACACTACAAAACTGCCCGTGCTACGCAGCAGGTGTTACAACGGTACAAGGATTTACAAGACATCATCGCGATTCTCGGCATGGAAGAATTGAGCGAGGAAGACAAACTCACAGTCTCACGCGCCCGGAAAATTCAACGCTTTCTCTCGCAGCCGTTCTTCGTGGCTGAACAATTCACTGGCACCCCCGGTAAGTACGTTCGCGTCGCCGACACTATTCGTAGCTTCAAGGAAATCCTCGACGGCAAGTGTGACGAGCTACCGGAGCAGGCGTTCTATATGGTTGGTGCCATTGAAGAAGCCCGCGCTAAAGCCGAGAAAATGAAGTCCTGATGGCTGGTGACAAAACATTTCAACTCGAAATCCTCACGCTTCAGAAAGCCTGTCTGCGTGAGCCGGTGAAATTTGTCGTCGCCCCCGGCCAAGAAGGCGTTTTTGAAATCCTACCGGGACACGCACCATTTGTATTTGCGCTCAAACCCGGCGCGTTACGCCTTCATCTACCGGATAATCAAGACCGACACATCGCGGTTGGTGGTGGTTTTCTCGTCGTACAACCGGAGCAAACAACGGTGCTAGCACGAAGCGCCGAGCGACCGGAGGAAATTGACAAAGCACGAGCCGAGCGTGCCAAAGAACGCGCCGAAGCTCGATTAGCAGATAAGACTAGTGCGATTGATTCAGCCCGCGCGACGGCAGCATTGCAACGCGCACTTGCACGACTGAAGGTTGCGAGCTACCTTCCAGTGTCACCATGAACCGACTCCCCCATGGCTGGGCGGTAGCGAATCTAGAAGCAAGGATTAGCGCTCACGTTCATGCATGGGACAAAGCGAAGGGTCGTAACGAACCATTGGTGCCGGAACTTTTACCGTTTATCACCATCTCGCGGGAATACGGATGCGAAGGTTTGGCTTTATCACTCCATCTGCAGGATATTCTCAACCTCCGGTGTAAACCATTTTTCCCATGGGTAGCGTACGACAACGAGTTACTGAGCAAGGTTGCACGTGAACTCAATTTAGCGCGGAATGTCGTTGAGGCGGTCGATGGGAAACGCCGCAGTGAGATGAGCGAGTTTTTTGACGCAATTCTGAACCGGCACATTGATGATACGTTGGTAGTCCGAAAACTAGCGGAAGTCATCCGCTCGCTAGCAATTCATGGGCACGCAATCATTCTTGGACGTGGCAGCTACCATATCACGCAGGATCTCAAGAATGGCTTACACATCCGTTTAGTTGCCCCACAAGCTTGGCGCGTGGCGAAAATTTCAGCCGACCGGAACCTTTCGCAACATGATGCTGAAAAAATTGCAATTGAAGGCGAATGCGGTCGTACTCGCTACCTCGAAACATTTTTCAACCACGACGTAGCCCATCCATTTCACCACGATTTGATTATCGATAACTCGCGATTCAATTTGGCGCAAATCACTGAAATTGTCTTTACTGCTTTGTCGGCACGTTTCGGCGCGACACTTGTCGGCAGCTAGCCGAAGGTTTTTGCCAGTGTGTTTCCGATGCACCGGCCTTAAAATTAACCCACCGGGCTAGCACAAACAACGCATCGCCGAGGCGATTTAAATACGGAACAATTTGTTCTCCAATTTTCTCACGTCGAGCCAAGCGTACGCACAACCGCTCCGCCCGTCGGCAAACCGTGCGTGCCACATGTAGTTGGGCTGCGGCCGGGACTCCCGCCGGTAAGATAAATTCCTCCAGAGGCCCCAACCGAGTGTTCAGCGCGTCGATTAAGATCTCCAACTTTGTGATGTGATGTAATTCGATAGCGGGCATACCGGCCAGAAAGTTTTTAGATGGCGTGGCGAGTTCGGCACCGAGATTGAATAAATCGTTTTGAATCTGCGTCAGCGCCACTGCGGTTTGCCGATCCGGTTTGAACGCCTGAGCCAAACCGATGATCGAATTCAATTCATCCACCGTTCCGACAGCCCAAATCCGTGGAGAATCTT
Organism: uncultured Verrucomicrobiota bacterium; assembly: GCA_903847335.1. Classification (GTDB taxonomy): domain Bacteria; phylum Verrucomicrobiota; class Verrucomicrobiia; order Palsa-1439; family Palsa-1439; genus CAINDI01. Next base: position 8,430 of record CAINDI010000003.1, read on the forward strand.
TACTGATTCGCTGACCGGCAACCAAACCGGTTTCACCATGGTCGCCGGTGTGCGTATAGATTTTTGTCAGCCGCGCCATTTAACACTTTTGAAATTGCGCTGGGATCAGACACATAAACTTGAATGTGCTATTCGCGGCATTCTTGAATTGATGTTGTTCGTCCGCCGGAATGAAGAGCACGTCGCCTGACTTTACCGGCAATTCTTGAGTTTCACGCCAGATCGTTCCGGTGCCTTCCAATACATAAATTTCGTGTTCGTAAGAATGTTGATGCAACGGCGTGTGACCGCCGGGTTGGACTTCGAAAATTCGCATGGCAAAAGTTGGTGCGCCATCGCGGCGGCTAACGGCGACTCGATAAGCGCAACCGGCAGCGCCCGGTAACTCAACTTGCTCGAGCGGAACTTGGCTGACGTTCGTGATTTTCATATCCGGAAGTTATACGATTAAGTTTACAAAATGCCACCGAAAAGAACGCGCGACAATAGAGTTTGGACTAAGTGGCTCCGATTTGCTAAAAGACCGGTAATGCGTAATCTCCGCAGTCAGTTAATCAGCTGGCAAGCACGAGTGGCAGCACAGTTAGCACGGCGCACACCCAGCGAGAGCACTTTTCTAATTTTACTGCCGGTGGTCGGCGTGACGGTTGGACTGATCACCGTTGGCACGGCGCATATCATCGCGTTTATCCAGAAACTATTCTGGGGTAGCGGCACAAATATCATGACCGCTGCTGATGACAAACCGTGGTGGGCACATTTATTAATTCCCATCGTTGGCGGATTATTGGTGGCACTCATTGGTTTAATCTTCCACGTACAAACGCGCGGTGGTGGAATCACAACCATCATCCAGAGCATCGCGAACAAAGGCGGCGTGCTTTCGCTCCGGGCCACCTGGCCGCGTGACTGGGCGGCGGTTTTTACTATCGCCACCGGTGGCTCGTTGGGACGCGAAGGTGCGATGGCTATGTTAGCGAGCGCGGTTGCCTCGAAAATCGGACGGCGCACGAAATTATCGCCGCATCACCTCCGATTGTTAGTCTGCGCGGCGGCGGCGGCGGCATTGGCAGCAGTCTATAATGCACCAATTGGCGGATCGCTGTTTGCGCTCGAAGTAATCATGGGGAATTTTGCGCTAGAAGTCCTCGGACCGGTCGTAATTGTGTCGGTGATTTCGACGTTGGTTTTTCGGAGTTGTATGGGCAACCTCCCCCGTTTCGATGTGCCGCACTATGAATTAGTCTCCGGCTGGGAACTGCCAATGTATCTTCTACTCGGCGTGCTCGCCGGCATTGGCGCATTGTTGTTTGTGAAGATGCTATTCAAGTCGCAAGACCTCTGGGAAAAACTTCCGCTGCCGACTTGGACAAAACCAGCGCTTGGATTTGCCGTAGTTGGCGCGCTCGGCATCTGGTGGCCGCATATCTATGGTAATGGCTTCGAAGCCGTGAACCTGACACTCCGTCAGCAATTGCCGATTCTTTTATTGCTGATGGTGCTACCGGTGAAGATGCTAGCCTCCTCGCTCACATTCGGCGCCGGCGGCGCCGGTGGACTATTTACACCGTCGCTAATGGTGGGTGCGTTGCTTGGCGGAATCTTTGGCTATGGAGCGCATGAATTATTCCCAACCATTGCCGCTGCACCGGGAGCGTACGCGGTGGTCGGCATGGGCGGTCTACTTGCCGGGACGATGCACGCTCCGCTCACGGCCATCATGATGATTTTTGAACAGACAAATAATTATCAAATTATTCTTCCATTGATGCTGGTTTGTGTGGTGAGCCATGTCACGGTGCGATTGTTGCGTGGCCGGTCGCTCGACGAAGAAGCGTTGCGCCGGCGTGGCGTTACTTTAGCAAAAGGAACCGAAGACGGCGTTATGCAATCGTTATGCGTCGCGGACATCATGCACGACGATGTGATTGCCGTGAACCATTCCGTACCGTTTACCGGCGTGGTCGAGCGGTTTCTCACGGAACCATACAATTTCCTCTACGTCACCGACGGCCATGGTAAATTCCTCGGCGCAATCCGGCTTCACGCCTTAAAAGAAATGCTCAACCAAGGCGACGCTCTTCAAACTGTCATCGCACACGACCTATTGGATGATTCATTTAAAGTGGTCACACCGGAAGACAAACTCGCCGACACGATGGAAAAATTCTGGCAACAAAATTGCGAACGCTTACCGGTGGTCGACAATTTGATCACTCGAAAACTTACCGGCTGGATTTCAAAACGGGATCTCATCGGCGTCTACAGTCAGGAAATTCTGCGAAAACGACAATTGCTCGGCCGCTTTGTCGTTCAAGACCAAGACGAAAAACGCGACATGTTCGTCGAGCTACCGGAGGGATTTGAACTGCGTACCATCGAAGTACCGACACACTCCATCGGCCAGACGTTAGCACAACTTGCGCCGCGTTCCGGTTTCGGCGTTCACGTTCTCGCTATCAAACGCCGCAATCCGCTAACCGGACAAGATTCCATCGAACTACCGGATGCGAAAACGCAATTACGCAATGGCGACCGGCTCGCCGTCATTGGTCAAGGCGATGGCATTAGCCGTTTTGTTACCGCACTCGCTCCGGTAGCTTGAAAACCGTTGCTCCGACCAGCGGCTGTGTTAGGATGCCCACCATGCGAATGATTTTCTTAATTCTCGCCGTCGCAATCGCCGGCCAAATGCGCGCAGAAACCGTCATCGAAACTGCTCCGCGGCCGGTGCGATTTACAACGCGGGATAGCATCGAATTGGCGGCAACGTATTACCATCCGATTTCAAGCAACCCGGTGCCGGCAGTGATTCTTTTACATTCGTATGGCAAGAACAGCGAAGAATGGGGCGCCGTTGCCTCGCTATTTCAAATGAATCAAGTCGCCGCGCTGGCGCTGGATTTACGCGGCCACGGTGCAAGCACGCACCGCCTGACTGCCAATGGCACTGAAACCGTCGATTACCACAACTTCACTCCGCAAGATTACACCGCCATGCTACTTGACATCAATCAAGCCTACGATTGGCTCGCGAGCCAACCAGGAATTGATAAGCATCGGATTGCCGTCGTCGGCTCCAGCATCGGCGCTAATCTCGCTCTCCGGTACGCGGCGTTTAATGACGAAGTCGTCGGCTTAGTTCTAATCAGCCCCGGCTTATTTTACCAAAATCTGCGCACGGACGATGTCATTACCGGCTACGGCAAACGTCCGCTCCGAATTGTCGTGAGCCGGGACGATACATTTGCGTTCGCCTCCGCTTTGCAACTCATCGAGATTCGCCAACGTGCCGGTCAAGCCGTGGAGTCCAATGAAACAATCGTCTGCTCCGGCAGTCTCCACGGCGCAACGATGTTAACCGGCGTGAAAGATTTATCCGGCGTCGTTTTCGGTTGGCTCAACCAGCTCTTATTTTCGTTGCCAGCCAGCCCAGCGGAACCAGCTCCGAAGGGCATCAAAAGCAATTACAACCGTTAAGACCTGCATTAGCGTCGCCATTCCGCACGTCAATCGCAACATCATCACCTGACTCGCTGGCGCGGTCGCAATTTGCCCCCACCATTCCCGGACGCTCAGCACACCGGCGACGAGTACCGTCACCAGCAAAAATACAAATGGAATGCCGGTGCAAAATGCATACCGGCGCTTCGGAGCGTACCGGAGCAAGCATGTCGTTCCCACTGCCAATGCAATGCACGCCAGCAATTGATTCGCAATGCCAAGCATTCGCCAAAGCGTATTCAGATTACCGGCGTACAGCAGGCCACCCCACGCTCCGCACACCACCGCGCTCATTGCGATATTCACACCCCAATGCGGTTTTCCGCCGATAACTGCACGCGGCGTGAAGGTTGCCACTGTCTCCTGAAAAACAAACCGCGCCACTCGCGTCCCGGTCTCCAACAACGTCAAAATGAACAACGCTTCAAACATAATGATGAAGTGATACCAGTAACTCATCAACTGCTTCAGCCCCGGTAAACTGCAAAATACTTTCGCCATTCCCACCGCCAATGTCACCGCGCCACCAACACGCCCGGCTAAATGTTCCTGCGTCCCCTGCTCCAACGCCGGCAACTCGCGCGCCGCCAAATCCCAACCGTGTTGCCTTGCGACCGATTGCACCATCGCTGCGTGCGTCGCCGGGTTTGTATTGATTGCGAAATAATCGCCCGGCTCCAGCGAACACGCCGCTACCAATGCCAGCACTGCCACAAAACCTTCCACCAGCATCGCGCCGTAACCAATTACGCGCATGTCCGATTCCCGGTAAATCATCTTCGGCGTTGTCCCGGAACCCACCAGCGCATGGAATCCAGAAATCGCACCGCACATAATCACGATACACACAAACGGCCAGACCGTTCCTGAGATCACCGGCCCACCACCGGCGGTAAATGGCGTCATAGCTGGCATCTTCAATGTCGGATGCGCGATTAGAATCCCGGCACCCAGCACCACCATCACGCCAATTTTCATGTACGAGCTGAGATAATCGCGTGGGCACATCAACACCCACACCGGCAAACAAGCCGCCACAAACGCATAGGCCGGCAGCATCAGCGACAACGTCTGCTTGTCGAACAACAACGCATGTCCCATGCCGGAAGCCGCAAACGTTCGTCCGAAAATCACTCCCGCCATTACAATCGTTACACCGATGACCGATGCTTCCGTGACTTTGCCGGGACGAATCTTGTACATCCACAATCCCGTCAACAACGCCGCCGGTACTGTCACCAAAATCGTGAACATTCCCCACGCGCTATCCGCAAGTGCGTTCACCACCACCAACCCGATACTCGCCAGCGTGCAAATGATAATGAACAACGTCGCCACCGAACTCGTCACACCCGCCACCGGCCCGATATTCGTTCGCGCGATTTTCGGCAATGACAATCCATCTTGACGGACCGATGCCCAAAGAATCACAAAATCATGCACCGCTCCGGCTAAGCACGCGCCAATGACAATCCAAATAAAGCCCGGCGCATAACCCCACTGCGCCGCCAAAACCGGTCCCACCAACGGTCCCGGTCCAGCAATCGCCGCAAAGTGATGTCCGAACAGCACTAGCTTATTCGTCGGATGATAATCCACACCATCTTTGAGCCGGTGCGCCGGTGTCACCTTCGCGTCGTTGAGAACACAAACTTTGGCCGCGAGGAACGCACCGTAAAACCGGTATGCCACTGCAAACGCCGCCAGCGAACCGATGATGAGCCACAACGAATTCATGAAGTCGGAAAATACCACAACCACTCCGACCATTCAAAAAGAACTGTGGAAAAATAAAAGCGCCGGCGGAGTTGCCGCCGGCGCTTCGGTGAAATCTACTATTTAGAAAGAAAACCGCAAACCGATTCGGGCTAGGCCATAATCGCTGGTTTCATCAGGAAACACCATGCGCGCATCAAGGAATGCGCCAATATTGCGAGTGAAGCGATATTCTAGGCCGGCACCAAACTGACCAAACCATACCTTGTTCATATCGAATTGATAGCCGATGCCGCCAAAAGCGTAGGGCGCAAAACCACTTTGGCCGAGCGGGAGCCGCGCGGTCAAATTCACCGAAGTGCTATCGATAAAGCTGCCTCTAGTATCTTCCGAATAAATATCTGCACCTAGACCGAAGTAGCGGTTAATAAAATAAGTAACACCCACTCCCACACCCATTCGAGTATCGTGACGAACTCGTGAACCCGACAAATGATCAATGGAGTATTTCCCCATTGACGCACTTCCGAATGCGTCGATCGACAACTCGTTGGCACGGTAATAGTCGCTGTGGCTTGAGCTCTGGAACTGCTCATTAGTCGTGACTTCTGCGCCTATGGCTGACTTTGCGGCTAGCATTAGAATGGTTCCTGCAATAATTACTCTACATTTTATAAGTGTATTCATAATGCACAAATTACTTCCCTGTAGCGGCGACGTCTATGGGGTGAAACCCCACCCGTCCGGAGCTATGGCGAGTCTTGTTCCGGTGTGGGATTTTGACAAGCCCACATGCTTCGCATACACTCGGCACGTGTCAACCAAACGAAACATCAAGCCGTTTAGCCGAAACCCAAAGACTAAAACCCAGGTCCTCGCGACTAAATCCAGTCTGAGGAAAGCGAGTCAGACATTTCTTTCCAAGCCGAAGGCCTCTAAAAAAATCGGTATTCCCAAAATCAAAACATCGCGCTCGGCGGTTCAAGCTCCGGTGGTTGTCCCCTTGCCTCCACAACCAGCGCAACCGGTCAATGCTGAAGTGGAGCAAGCTAATAAGCTGGCCATCACTCTCCAACTCACCAAGATCAATGACGCGCTAAAAGCATTCAAGCTGGTCGAGCGGGCGCAGTGTGACGCCAGCATTCAGGCCGCGGACACCAAAGCGATTGCCGCCCGCGCCGCCGTCTACCTCAAAGCCAAGAAGGCCGGGAAGTTTCCCGCAACCTGGACCTATCCCAAGTCAATTCTTTCTGAAACCAATACGCCACCGAAATCGCCCAGCCAATTAACCGCTCGGTAAGCGAACCGTATCGAAGTTACCGGAACAAAATCAGAAGCGTTTACACTCGGCGAGCAAGCGGCACGGACATTAAAACCCAAACTGCGCGTCTGAGACTGGTTCAACGCAGATTGTACAGGTACAGAAAGGTGGCGTAACCGGAGGGCAAGAATTGCGGCGGTTCCGGCAGTTCCTCGGCGTATTTACACGCCATCTCCAGCATGTGTCGCGTATGGAAAAAGGCTTCCACCATCGGGCGCGTGTGCTTCAACCAGTTCTTATTGTGCGTCTGCTTAAACCCCTTCCCTGTTCCATCGGCGACGATCTGGCGAAAATACGGGTTTAGTTTCAGATGCGGAGCGAGAGCCTGTAACTCCTCCACCATCTTCGATGTCGCAGGCTGCAACCGGTAATACACCTTGCAGGACTGGTGATAGAACCGGTAAATGCCGTCCTCGTATCCCCAGTGACCCGACACCTCCGCCAGCAGCGCCTTCAACTTCGGCAATCGCCGCTTCGCCCTTTTCAACAAACGCTTTTCCTCTGGCTCAAGCCGCTCGTGGAGCTTGCGATATTCATCCATGCTCAACTCAAACTTCTGTGGCTTGGATTTAGCTTTTCTTTTCATGCAGCATCTGATGCACTGCGTTTAGCACAGCAACAGGCTGACTTCCCTGTTCGAGCATTGTGCGTGCAAGTTGCGTAACCAAGATTTCATTTTTCAATTCGTTTTCTTTATGCTCCAAAAACTTCTCTAAAAAATGCTCCTCGAAGCCGCATCCAAGCTGCCACACGTCAAGGTCTAGCTGCCGCGCCACTTGCTCTTTAGTTTCACCAGATGCAAGTCCATCAATAACCCGTAAGAGAATTTTTTCTGGTATTTTGCCATCCCCAAAATCAAATCCTCCTGCGAAGCTCTTGTAGTCAAATCGGGTCTTCGCGCTATTCGTAATTGTGTCCCGAATTGTGTCTTTTGTAATTTTCATAGAATGATCCATGAATGACGCCAAGCTAATCATCCACCCTTATCTGTTCATCAGTTCCAGTTTGCGGTTTCCAATTCGATGGTGGGCCCGAAATGCAGATTGAGGATCGAACCGGGTAACAATATTTCCGTCACGAGCCCCTATGCCCCGCCTACGGTTCTGCTTTGGTTTCGACTGTAGGGGTACTCGTGATCCTAAATAAATTAGGATATGTCTCGGAGAACTTGCCGACTTCATCAAGCAATTGCAGGAAGTAATTTTTAACAGCTCGGACGTGGTCTGTCTCACCCATAAAGGACTGAATTGACTTGCCTTTGCTGAGCACACTCCACTCGTTTTCCTCATCAAGGTCTTCACCTGACCAAGAACCGCCTGATTTCGCAATCAGATCGCGAAACGCTTGGATTACTTCCTTGCGCACTGACGCACCGGGAATGCTATATAGCTGAACTCCGACCCAAACTGGTTTATCCGGATTCTCTTGTGGGAACCAATAACCGACGTGGCACTCAGCAACCTCTGGAGCAAGGCTATAAGCAGTGTAGCGCTGCCTGTCTCGCAATCCGCGATAATTAACTTCTACCCGATAGAAGGCCTGAAAAATCTTCGACGCTTTTTCTGAAACCTCTCCATCCAATGTCTCGTCCATCAATGCTTTAGCGCTAAAAAAATTTTCCAGCGCGACGAGATCGGTTGATCGGAATTGGTTGCCTAACGACATACGGTTTTCCTCCATGAACAGCTTGAGTTCTTTGGCCAGCCCATCGCCGTTCACATGGGCTTTTAGTATTCGATAAAACTCATACCAACGCGTCACCTTAAATATGACGCCCGGTCGCGGATCTTTCACAGCCTCAAAGTCGCGTGTGATATAAACCAGCGAAGCTTTTGCCAGCGACCGGCTTTGCTTCACTTCTGCGAGGTGATCAGCATAACGCAATAGTTGATCGTATCCCTGCGTAGAACCCAGCTTAGATTCGACGAAGATTAACTCCTCGGTTCCATCGGCCACAATCCGGATGGTGATGTCGGGTCGGCTGTCGGTCTCGTGTTCCGAGAGCTTCGCAAACGTCTTCTGCGGATTGATGTCAACGCGGGCTTTCTCCTTGGTCGTCACTCCGATGCTTCGTAACCATGCCAAGGTTAACTCGTCTGAATTCTTCAACACTTGGGCGACAATCTCTGTATGAATGTCTTCATGCCGGTCAGCACAGTATAGTGGCTGAAGTTTTTTGAAGAGACTCATGCGGTATTGGCACCGGTGCTGCTAAGGATTCCGACGATTTTGTGGTTATTTACCTCTGCGCCCTTGCTCCTTGCAGTTTCGGTCGTAAGTCACAATCCAAGAGCCTTCTTGCGTCGTGAACGTGGTGCCAGACGCCGAACGAATCGTCTTGTTCGAGTTTCCCATGCGCTTAATTTCTTTGCAACTCTCGTCGTAGGTAACGATCCATGACCCTTCGAGGGCGACGAAGAAGTCGCCGGCAACGCCCACGACCTGTTTGTTCGATGCGCCCATTCTTTTTTTCTCTTTTCCGTGGTCATCAAAAACGACGATCCAAGATCCTTGCGTGCTTACTTCTGAGATTGCCATAAGTATTTCCTTTCATTGACCCAAATTGTTTCCTGACGAGTACGTTGGGTCGTGCCATACTGAATCAGGCTCATGGCGAAAGTGTAGGACGATGCCGGTAGCATGTCACTCCATTTCCGGGGAGCAGCGTTTCGGCTCCATGCCCGACTTCCGCAACAACTCACGCGGCGTGTTGGCGTTCACATGTTTCATCATTGCCAGTAGCACTCGTCCAGCGGCTTCGGCATCGGCTTGGGCATGGTGGTGGTTGAACGCATGGCCGATGTGCGCCGCCAGCGTCTTGAGCTTGTGGTCAGGCAGGTCCGGCCAGATGCGCTCGGCGACGCGATACGTGCAGAGATAATCAAACTCCGGACAGGCCAGACCGAAATGATTCAGGGTGGCGCGCAGGTGTCCGATGTCGAAGGCTGCGTTGTGCGCGATCACGATGTCGGCGCGCGTCAGCCGTTCCAAGAATGCTGGCGCAATGGCCGGAAATTCCGGGGCATCCAGAAAATCCAAGTGGGTCAAGCCGTGACATTCAATGAAGTCATCGTGAAACCATCCGTGCGGTTTTGGTGGCCGCACCAACCAATAAGGAGCCTCCGTCAGTTCGCCATCCTCAAACACGGCAACGCCGGCGGCGCAGATGCTCACACGCGATGGATTGGCCGTCTCAAAATCTATGCTGGTGATAATCATGGCACGCCTTGGGTCATCGGCATCAGGCCTCAAACCCGATGTGCGGGCGGTTAGTTTCATGTTTGTCCTGTCCGATAAAGACTTCCGCAAGGGAATAATCGCTGGCCACTGGCAATTTCCTGCCGAGACTTTCGGCAAGGCGGGCGGCTTGGACGTAGTCGAGCCTGCGGAAGACTCGGTGGCAAAGCAGGCGACCGGGGCGGAGGAGCGCCGGATCGATGTCAGCGGCAGTGCAGTTGATCGTGCAGATGATCTGGAGGTGGAGGAAATCGCCGAGCAGACCATCGGAGAGGTTCAGGATCGCGCTGACCTGTTCACGATTGTCGGCACCGCGCGTCATCAGAGCCGCATCGGAATCCTCGAGGATGACGACGAGTTTTCGGTCGGAAAATCGGTGGCGCTGATCCGCCCAGAAGCCAATGAATTCAGGCTTTGAAAGAATGCCCATGGTCGAGGTCGGGATGAAGTAGAAGCGATGCGACTCCTTGAGCGCACCCGTGAGGTGGCGCAAGTAACAGGTTTTACCGGTTCCCGGAGTGCCTTCAAAGATCGACAGGCCGCGATCTTTCTCGTGGAGTTTCCCGATAAAATCCCGATGCCATTCCCCGCTGCCACGACCGTAGTGGAGGTTGAGTGCTTCCGGGCTGAGGACTGTGTCGGACGACAACGAGACTGCGTGGCACGTGATGTCGCAGCGGTCTTGCTGAATCAGATGGAAAGTCCCGCCGGCTGGCGCGGGTGGCTTCAAATATACCCTGCTGAACCGTGTCACAAGCCGCTCCGCTTCAGTCGGCGTCGAAGCGAAGCCCACGATCCGATCCTTATCGGCGTAGAGAAAGGCCCGGGGTCCGAATTGAAAGGTGAGATCATCCCATTCCATCGAGGTGTCTTTGGCGTCTTTAGAAGGAAGCTTGCGGATGGATCGGAACAGGGCATCGGGATTCTCCGAGACCATCCGATCTAGGTCCCATGAACCATTTAACCTGCATACATGCAACCGATCCCCGCCAAAAGCAGCCAATACCGGAACATGCGGCGTCCGATAATCCTCGCAAAAGGCTGTGGCTCCGGACAGGTTGCAGAGCAGACTTACTGGAGAATCAGCTTTCCCTTGTCCGTGGATTGCCGTCTCGGACACTTGCACGGATTCGGTAGTGACAGTATTTAGAGATTCAGGTGCGTTGAACATAAAGTGTTGCTTTGTTGTTCACAGGGTGCACCTTTCTTATCTGCGAATCAAAGGAACAGAATGTCCCCAAAGATTGTCCGGATGGAGAAGGATGTTGTAGCCACGCCACTCTGTTGGCGTGCGGGAAGACAGCGGACGCGGCGACAGAGCGCCGCGGCTACAGTAACATTCCTGTCGGCTTACCGGTTCGTGAATTCCGTCCGTAGTCTGCTGATGCGTTTGGGGCTTGTGCGCGGGTCCCAGCCAAAACGAGTGCAGAGGAACGCGTGTTTCTTTTCACCTTTCAATCCACGACGGAGAGCTTCTTTGTCGAGGCGGCGAAGTTTCTCGGCGTCTTTCATTCGTTGGGCACGTCCTTCGGCAAGTGCCGGGCCTTGCCGACCGGAGACGCGAGTGCGATGAAGTTTTGCGATGGCGTTCCAGCGGATGTCGCGCTTCGGATCAAATGACCAATACGCAGGAATGTGGATCAACGTCCCATAGGGCGTCAGGTTGACGGCAAGTTTGAGCAGGAGCGGTTCGTCGTGCTGCATTCCATAAAGATTCCAGCGCAGACAAAACGCATCGAATGCCGCGCGAAAAACTTCCTCACGGTCACGCAAGTTGACAGAAAACGACGGGCGCAGGTTGCGCTCGGCGGTCATTGTGCGGCGGATCACGCCCTTGTGGTCACGGTAGGCTTGAACGTTGAAGGCAGCTTTGATGCGCGTCCACTGCCGGCGAAGTTCTGGATCGGTGCGGATGGCGAGTTCGTTTTGAGAATACTTGGCCTGTGTTTTGACGAGGTTTTCGTAGGTGCCTTTTTGAACGTGGAGTTCATGGTCAGCCACGGCAGCGCAGATGGTTTCGTCCGGTGGTTCCGGCAGCAGTTCGATGAGAAGACGTTGCCGGGAGTTCAGACGCTTTCCCTTTTCCAGTGCGGCAAGGCAATCCGCCAGCACATCGTGGACATTGAACGGCCAGAGCGTCGGCGGGACGAACATCCAGTTGTAAAGCCCACGCAGTTGTTCAACTGTGCCAGCGTTGAGGTTCATGCTCGCAGCATGGTAGCACCGGAGAACTTCTTCCGCCCATTCAGCTCTGTAAAATGCCCGACCGGTAAGCTTCTTTAGGTCGCGATCCAGCGCAGTTGTCATGGATTGTCCCGCGAAATCAAATTGACGCCCGCAAGATTTTTGCCGACGCACTCGCGGTAAGATGATAATCACCGAGCGCGGCCGGTAATAAGATGAACTCGCCGGGGCGCAATTGCTCGGTGAAATTACCGGTAGTTATCGTGACGTCTCCGGTGATTCCGCCGAGAATCTGAAAGTTTTTGCCGTCACATCGACCGGTCGCTTTACTGGCAATTTCTAATTGCTCGACAGTAAAATGTTCGCACCGGATTGGGAGTTTTGTCGGAGCCGGTTCGAAGTCATTGAAATCAATTGAGGCGAGCGATTGGCGGATGTGGAGCGCGCGCGGCTGACCGGTCGCATCCATGCGATCCCAGTCGTAAACCCGGTAGGTGGTGTCAGAGTTTTGTTGAATCTCGGCGATGACGAGACCGGCACCGATGGCGTGAAGCCGACCGGAGGGCACGAACAAGGCATCACCGGCGTGGACCGGAAACTGGTGAAAGCATTCTTGGAAAGCTGGCCCACCTTGTTGAATCGCTTCTTCAAATTGCCGGCGAGTGACGCCGTGACGCAAGCCGGCAATTAACTTAGCATCCGGCGCGGCATGAAGGATGTACCACATTTCGGTTTTCGGTTCGCCACCGAGTTGAGTGGCGATTGCCGCCGGTGGATGAACTTGGAGCGAAAGTCGGTCACGAGCATCGAGGAGTTTGATGAGAAGTGGAAAACGGTCACTCCGGCAATTCGTGCCGATTAATTGCGCGCCGTGTTGCTGGATTAGCTGCCGGAGAGTTTGACCGGTATCAGGACCGTTCGCGACGATGGATTGAGCGTCGGGGCGGTCGCTGATTTCCCAGCTTTCGCCAATGAGTTTACCGGTGGGAATATCTTTGCCGTATCGAGCGAGAGCGTCGCCGCCCCAGATGCGTTCGACAAGGATGGGTTTGAATTTGTATGGATAAAGCATGTTGCGCTTGCAGTCGTTCTGTGTTTCGCCTAAGGTTCCGCGCTGAAGGAGGAATTGCAAGCTGAAACAATCGGAACATTCGCACATTCGTGAGATTTGGGCCGTCATCTTAGTCGGCTTATCTTTACTACTGCTACTGAGTTTGGTGTCGTACGATCCGTTCGATGTCGGTAATCGCGCCACGAACTCAATGCAGCCGGTTCACAATTTTATCGGTCCAGTCGGCGCGTGGCTGGCGTTTTTGGCATTTCAAGTTTTTGGTGTCGGCGCGTATTTTCTGATGCTCTTGCTGGCAACGATTGGCGTGTTGCTGCTCTTGCAACAAGAAGTTCCGTGGCGCGGGAAATTTGCAGCCGGTTTATTACTTCTAGTTTCGTCGAGTTGTTTACTGCACATTGCCGGTCTGCGCGGCGTGGTGAAGGCATTAAATTTACCGGATAGCTCCGGTGGTTACGTCGGACTGTTTGTCGGCGACAGTTTTCAGCACACCGTCGGCAAACCGGGTACGCTCATTATTTTTGGCGTCGGTTACATCATTAGTCTGATTCTCCTCATCAATTTTCGGCCGAGCTACTGGGTGGCGTTGACGGTCACAGGTTGTCAAGATTTGTGGGCTGGAATGCGCGGTAAACCGAAGCGCGATGTGAGCCGGGAACTTTCCGAGAAAGAACGCGATATTCGCTTGCAAGAATACGAAGTCGAACGCGAGTTGGCGCGCAAAGAAAAAGAAGCCAAGAAACTCGAAAACGAAAACAAACCGGCCGCCCCGCTACCGGAGCCGAAAATTTCCGATTACACCGTGCCGCGTCCACCGGAGCCGATTAAAGAAAAGAAACCAAAACTCGAACCCGTCGCCATCACACCACCAGTAACTCCACCAACTCCAAAACCAAAACACGAAAAACCTGCCGGAGCTGAAAAAGGCGTTCTCAGTGGCGCCACCGCCGCCGAAGGCGAACAGTTTGTTTTGCCGCCGCTTGATTTGCTTGAGCAGCCTCCTGAACCAGAAGCGCGCAATATCGTAGATGACCTTAAAGCTAGCGCAAAAATCTTGAGAGATACCGTTCGTGAGTTTGATATTGAGGTCGAATCCGGTGACGTCACCAAAGGACCAACAGTTACCCTGTTTGAATTACATCCGGCGGCCGGCGTGCGGGTCGAAAAGATTTCCACATTGTCCAACAATATTGCAATGGCGATGCGCGCCGAAAAAGTTCGCATACAAGCACCGGTACCCGGTAAGGGCACCGTCGGTGTCGAAGTACCGAATATTTCACGCACGACGGTTTATCTGCGCGATATGTTGGAATCTCCAGAATGGCAAAACCATAAAGGCGGAGTTCCGATTGCCTTGGGACGCGACGTAAAGGGGCATCCCATCATCGGCGACTTGGCGCAGATGCCGCATTTGCTCATCGCCGGCGCGACCGGCTCCGGTAAGACTGTTTGCGTGAACGCGATTCTGGCGTCACTGCTGTACCGGTACACGGCGGAAGATTTACGACTGGTGTTGATTGATCCGAAGATGGTCGAGATGCAGCATTATAATGCTTTACCACATCTGGTCGTGCCGGTTGTTACCGAGGCAAAAAAAGTGCCGCTCGCATTAGGTTGGGTCATTCGCGAAATGGAAAAGCGGTTTCAGATTTTTGCCAAAGCCGGTGTTCGCAATATCACCTCTTTCAACGCACGCGACAAAAAACCGGTGGCAACTGCAACCGATAAACCGGAACAAGATGAACTCAAAATCGAGGTGCCGCGCGACTTTGACATCATCATTCCGGACAAGCTGCCGTTTGTCGTCGTCGTGGTGGATGAGTTGGCCGATTTGATGAATACAGTTGGCAAGGATGTCGAAATCGCCATCGCACGACTGACTGCGCTCGGGCGTGCGGCGGGAATCCATCTCATCGTTGCCACGCAACGGCCAAGCGTGAATGTCGTCACCGGTGTTATCAAGGCGAACATTCCGGCGCGCATCGCATTTCAAGTCGCGTCGATGCAAGACTCACGCGTCATTCTCGATAGTCCCGGCGCAGAAAAATTACTCGGCAAGGGCGACATGCTTTATGAGCCGGGCTCCGGCAAGGCGGTTCGTGCGCAAGGCGTGTTGGTGCTCGACAAAGAAATCAATCACATTGTGGATTTCATCAGCGCAAAAGCGAAACCGCATTTCGAAGGCGAATTACAGCAAAAACTTTCTCGCAACGTCAACCTGCCGGAAGCCGAAGAAGGCGATGTGGACGAAGAGCTTGTCGAACAGTGCATCGAAGTGATCCGCCAAAGTAATCGCGCCAGCGTGTCCGTCTTGCAACGCCGGCTGCGCATTGGTTACACACGCGCCGCCCGAATCATGGATACGCTAGAAGAACGCGGCATCGTCGGCCCGAATCGTGGCGCTGAGCCACGCGAAATCCTGAAGGACCTCGGCGGTCCTGATATTTCTGACGAAGTGTAATAAAAAGTTCTTGGCAGAAAATCGCACTTGTGGTTAATAGTCTTCGTCGCAGATGAATCTTCTCTCTGGTCTATTTAATTCGTCGCTTGGCAAGAAATTTTTAATGGCGTTGACGGGTGTGGCGTTGGTGATGTTTGTTGTAGTCCACATGGTCGGCAATCTTCAATTTTTTCTTGGCCGAGAAGTTCTCAACCATTACGCTCACGTACTGAAATCTAATCCAGAAATTCTTTGGCCGTCGCGCATCGGATTGCTGAGCTGTGTAATTATCCACATCACAATGGCAATTTGGCTGACGATTGAGAATCGAACAAAACGCCTGACTGGTTACGCCGTGCAAGATGCCGGCGCGGCTTCGCTGGCTTCGCGGACGATGATTTATAGCGGCACAATCATCGGGGCTTTTATCGTTTATCACCTCCTCCACTACACGGTGTTACTGCAATCCATCAATCTAACTGGTCGCGATTTCAGTGTTTTCCGCGATGTGCATGGACAACCGGATGTTTACCGGATGATGATCATCGGATTTTCAAACTCAGCGGTCAGCGGATTCTATTTACTCGGCGTCGGCTTACTTTGTTTCCATCTAAGTCATGGTATCTGGGCGATGCTCCAAACCTTGGGCTTGGTCAATGAAACTTACCGGACAACCATCGAGCGAGCCTCAGTAATTGGTGCCGGGCTGCTTTTTATCGGCTACGCTTCCATCCCGGTAACTATTCTAACCGGTCTGGTGAAATAACATGAACCTAGACGCACGCATTCCCGAAGGTCCGCTCGCCCAAAAGTGGGATAAGTTTCGCCGCGACGCCAAGCTGGTCAATCCGGCCAACAAACGTAAGTACGACATTATCGTTGTCGGCACCGGACTCGCCGGCGCATCTGCCGCCGCGACGTTTGGTGAACTCGGCTACAATGTAAAATCTTTCTGCATTCAAGACAGCCCCCGGCGGGCGCACAGCGTTGCCGCACAAGGTGGAATCAATGCCGCGAAGAATTACCAAAACGATGGCGACAGCGTTTACCGACTATTTTACGACACAATCAAGGGCGGCGATTTCCGCGCACGCGAGGCGAATGTCTACCGGCTGGCGCAAGTCAGCGGCAACATCATCGACCAATGTGTTGCGCAAGGCGTGCCGTTTGCGCGTGAGTATTCCGGCTACCTGTCCAACCGAAGTTTCGGTGGCGCGCAAGTGTCGCGAACATTTTATGCGCGCGGTCAAACTGGCCAACAACTTTTACTCGGTGCCTACCAGTCATTAATGCGACAAGTCAACCTCGGTACGGTCAAACTTTTTCCGCGCACTGAAATGCTTGATCTTGTCGTGGTTAATGGTCACGCCAAAGGCATTATCACACGCAACTTGATTACCGGTGCGATTGAAAGTCACGCCGCTGACGCGGTGGTATTAGCCACCGGTGGCTACGGCAACGCATGGTACCTTTCCACTAACGCCCAAGGCTCAAATGCAACCGCAATCTGGCGCGCTCACAAGAAGGGCGCGTGTTTTGCGAATCCGTGCTACGCGCAGATTCATCCTACTTGCATTCCGGTCAGTGGCGATTCTCAGAGCAAGCTGACGTTGATGAGTGAATCGCTCCGAAATGATGGCCGAGTTTGGGTGCCGAAGAAAAAGGGCGACAAACGCGCCCCCGGAGCCATTCCGGAAGATGAGCGTGATTATTATTTGGAACGGAAATATCCGAGCTACGGCAATCTTGCACCGCGCGATATTTCTTCGCGTGCCGCCAAACAGGTTTGCGATGAAGGCCGAGGTGTTGGCGAAAGCGGACTCGGTGTTTACCTCGATTTTTCAGCCGCAATTCAACGTCTTGGTGAAGCGAAAATTGCGGAGCGCTACGGCAATCTATTCGACATGTACCACGAAATCACCGGTGAGAGTGCGTACAAAGTGCCAATGCGAATTTTCCCGGCGATTCATTACACAATGGGCGGCTTGTGGGTGGACTATAATTTGATGAGCAACCTACCGGGACTGTTTGTCGCCGGCGAAGCGAACTTTTCCGATCACGGTGCCAATCGCCTCGGTGCAAGCGCCTTAATGCAAGGTTTGGCCGATGGTTATTTCGTCCTCCCCTACACTATCGGCGATTATCTAGCGAGTCAGAAGCCTGGCAGCCGACCGAAAACGGATGCCACTGAATTTCAGCAAGCCGAAAAAGAAGCGCGCGAACAACTCCAGAAATTGCTGGCGATTCGCGGCAAGCGAACGGTTACAGATTTCCACAAGCATCTTGGCAAAATCATGTGGGAGTACTGCGGCATGGCGCGCAATGAAACTGGCCTAAAGAAAGCGTTGGAATTGATTCCCGCGCTCCAGGAAGAATTTTGGAAGGATGTGAATATCCCCGGTGAAAGTAGCGACTTGAATCAATCGCTCGAACGCGCTGGTCGTGTGGCGGATTATTTTGAGTTAGCGGAATTAATTGTTCGCGATGCGTTGGTGCGCGACGAATCTTGCGGTGGCCATTTCCGGGAAGAGCATCAAGAAGAAGGCGAATGCAAACGCAATGATGAACAATTCGCGTATGTCGCCGCGTGGGAATACAAAGGCGTTGACCAAGCGCCGGTCTTGAATAAAGAACCGCTCCACTACGAAGAACTCCATCTCGCCACACGGAGCTACAAGTAATGAACGTCACACTCAAAGTCTGGCGTCAGGAAGGACCAGAGACTCCCGGTAAGTTCGTGAGGTATGCGGCGCAAAATTTAAGTCCGAACATGTCGTTCCTCGAAATGCTCGACACCGTGAACGAAACAATCACGAAAAGCGGCGAGGAACCGATTGCGTTCGATCACGATTGCCGGGAAGGCATTTGCGGGATGTGCTCCTGTATCATCAACGGCGAACCACACGGCCCGGAGAAAAAAGTCGCCACCTGCCAGACTTACCTGCGAAGTTTCAAAGATGGCGAAACCATCACCATCGAACCCTTCCGCGCCAAGGCATTTCCGCTCATCAAAGATTTAATCGTCAACCGCAGTGCCTTTGATCGCATCATCCAAGCCGGTGGTTTTGTTTCCACCAGTGCCGGCAGCGCGCCGGATGGTAACGCCATCCCGGTACCGAAACAACATACCGATGCCGCCATGGACGCCGCCGCGTGCATCGGTTGTGGCGCATGCGTCGCCGCCTGTAAAAACGCCAGCGCGATGCTTTTTGTTTCCGCCAAGGTTTCCCATCTCAATCTTCTGCCGCAAGGACAAACGGAGAAAGAACGCCGCGTTCTCGGTATGGTCGAGCAAATGGATCAAGAAGGTTTTGGTGCCTGCACCGTCACCGGCTCTTGCGAAGCGGTTTGCCCGAAAGGCATCAGTCTGAATTTCATCGCCAAGATGAATCGCGATTATTTCGGCGCATTGCTGCGCGGCAGCCCAAAAGCGACCGTCGAATCCGTCTAGCTCGCTCGGAACAACTGCCCTAGTTTCTTGCCGAGCGTCTTGCTTGCCACCAACAGGCTCACCGTCAGCAAAATCATTCCTAACACACCGAGTGCGCTCGCTACGCTGACGGCGTTCGGTTCGATGCGACCTACCAACGCATAAATCGTTTTTGTGACTGGGTAGAACTTCTCGCGCATCGCCAGAATGAGGCTGTCGCTCACTTCTAACATCGCGTAGCTGAATGTCAAGATCGTGCCGGCTACCAGATTCGCCATCACCAGCGGAATCGTAATCTTGCGCAACGTCCGCCATTGTGATGCCCCGAGATTCAGCGACGCCTCCTCCAGCGTCACGCTCGTCTGCTGGAAGCCGGCATAGGCCGACCGCACAATGTACGGCAACCGGCGCACCGAGTACGCCACCACCAGTAACACCGTCGGATTCGTGCGCGGATTCAACCAGTCCACTTTCACGTTGAATCCGCTGAGGTACCCGAATGCCAGCACCAGCCCCGGCAACGCCAGCGGCAACATTGCCAGTACGTCCAGCACCGACGCGCCGGGAATCTGTTTCCGCACCACCAGATACGCAATCGCCACGCCCAATACCAAATCCACTCCGGCGCTCAGTGACGAATAGAACAAACTGTTCCGCATCCCCGACAACGTCAGCGGATGCGTGAACACATCCACGTAATGCCGGCCCGTCAACGCTTCCGGCAACACCGAGAAGAACCACTTACCGGCGACCGACTCCAGCACCACGCTCAAATGCGGCAACAGCGCCACGCCGATGAACGCCACCAGCCCCGCCTGCAACAGCCACGCCGCCCTGCCAGTGAGCACCTTCTCTGCCGCGCCGCCGGTATGCCCGCGCGCCAACATCTCATACCGGCGCGTCGCCAGCAGCCGCTTCGACAACAGGAACAGCACCACCGTCAGCACCAGCACCACGCACACCAGCACATAGCCCATCGGGTTCGTCCCCACGTCCGTCACCCGGTCGAAGATCTGCACCGCCACCACCCGGTTGAACCCGAACATCAGCGGCGTCCCCAAATCCGTGAACGCCCAGACAAACACAATGATCGCCCCCGCAAAATATCCCGGCGCCACCAACGGCAGCGTCACCGTCCGGAACACTCGCCACGCGCTCGCCCCCAGATTCTCTGCCGACTCCCGCAACGTCGGATCCACGTTGGC
The DNA here is from genome assembly GCA_903847335.1 of uncultured Verrucomicrobiota bacterium. Taxonomy (GTDB): domain Bacteria; phylum Verrucomicrobiota; class Verrucomicrobiia; order Palsa-1439; family Palsa-1439; genus CAINDI01. Next base: position 28,536 of record CAINDI010000003.1, read on the forward strand.
CATCGCCGCCGACAGGTTCAAGAACATGATCGGGTACAGGTTCAGCGTCTGCAACAGCATCACGCCCCAGAACCCGCCCGCCCCGAGCCAGTCCACGTGCGTGCCGAACAGCAGATTCACCGAGCCATACCGGGCCAGAAATTGCCGCATCCCGATTGCCCCCACAAACGGCGGCATGATCATCGGCACCAGCAACAGCGCGCTCAGCACCGTTTTCCCGCGAAACGCATACCGTGTAAAAACGTGCGCCAACGGCAACGCCAGCATCGTCGTCAACGCCGTCACCGCCACCGCGAGCAGGAAGCTGTTCAGCAGCGCCCCGCGAATCAACGGACTCTGCAACGCCAACCGGAAGAAATCCCAGGTCCAGCGCCCATCAACGACCAAGGCTCCCCGCAGGATATAGCCGGCTGGGTAAACAAGAAAGATACCGAGAAACGCCGCCAGCCCCACCAGCAGCGCCACAGTCCCCGGCGTAAACGTGCGACGATTCATTGCGCCCCACCCTACCGGATTCGATTTAAGTTGGCGAGAAGATGTCGGTGCAAAGTCATACCGGCGACTTACCGGTGCACATACTTGACTCGGCGAATCGTGAGGGTTGCGCCGGCTGCCATCGCTAGATTGCGAACAACTCCGTTGAGTTCAACCAAAGCTTTTCCATTCCGAACACCAATTAAACTAAACGAAATATCTTGGAGAAGATACCGGCCAGTCAGCTTTTCAGAAATGGCATCCACAAATTCCTTAAAACTGGCGTCAAGAATATCACGCACATCAACAGCAACAATTCCCTCCACGCACCCCGCCTCTTCCATCTGTTTTTGGATTTATTTCTTGCTCAAAGAACGCGATTGGAACTTTGGTTCACTCTGAATCAGTTTCAGCGTCTCTTCCAAACCATCGGCAATGCAATTCAGTCCCTCGGAACGGTCTCCTTCAAGTTCGCCACTGGCTTCCTCCCGGCAGGACTTTATGGCGGTCTTAAGATTGGCGATGATCTGTTTTTGGTTCTTCATGCTCCACCTATTTTAGATCTGTCGAGAGCCGTCTCTATAGCCTGACTGAGGAATTCTCGGTATCCAATCTCACGCTTGCACTCTGGACACATGTAGAATGCAACATTCCGCTCTTGGACTTCGATGAAGTTTCCGTTGCCGTCTACAACATCAATCGCTTCGTCAAATGCTACAAGAAATTCTCCCGTGTTGCCGCATACACAACGATAAGCCATAGTTATCTCCTCGTAATTTTAGATACCTACTTGGTTACGCAACTCCTGTAATCGTGCCTCGGCCGCGTATAGAACGCCAACATCGCCAGTCTGAACATTCTTAAAGCGGTCTGCTATTTCTGGTTGTGATTCCATCACTTGGTTAAACTTTTTCGGTTCGTCAGAAACTACAAACAAGCTTGTGTTGTATTCGCGTAAAGTGGCGAGCCTGCCAACACCAGACCAGGTTCCGGTCGACAACTCTACCTCAAAGGCGCGCTCTGGGTAGAATTGCTTGCCGGTCTGGCGAAACCAAAGGACATCGATGTTCCGCAGGGATTCATAGTTTGTAAACTGCAATTCGGGACACTTATCCAGCTTAGCGATTTCGGCGAGTGGCTTCGCGTTGAACTTCTTCGTCTTGTTGGGGCAATAGGTCATCAAACCGCGCAGGTTGCCAACTTCAAGGAGCCGACCTTGTAAAACTGAGTGAAAACTTTCTTCGGCGGTGCTTCTCTGTGCTTTTGGCGTCGCTGATTCTGCCGAGAGCCTCTTCCAGTCGTTCTGAAACTCCTTCAGTGGAATCGAGTTGTTTCTCCCTCTCAGTGACAAATCGAGATTCTTCTTGATGAGAATCTTAAATTCGCCGTTGCGGTCGTGGCTAATCTGCGGCAACTGCTGCACGAGCAACTGCATCGGTAAAATAACCGTATTGTCGACCGAACCGCAGACAAAGGCGATATACGCGTTGTCCAAATTGGCGACCTCTTCGGCGTTGATGTAGTTCAAGCCGAAGAAATATTTCCCAGTATCCGCAGCAACACGAACAAGGACGTTCGCATCTTTGACGCGAAACGCATTGCAGCGCAGGACGCGAATTGGCTCAATATCACCGGCTTGCTTCCGGGCTTCCGCCAGAAAGTTTTCAAGTAACTGTTTTGCTGTGGTGCTCTGATTCATGCTCACTCATCCGATTTGGTTGGCCTGCACGAGCGTTGTGCCGCTGCCCATGAAGGGGTCGAGAATCCAGTTACCGGGCTTGAAGTAGCGTTTCAAGAACCGCTCGACCAGTTGCGGGATGAACTTGCCGAGGTACGGATGCAACCGGTGGACGTGCTTGGTGCGTTGGTGTTCCGGCACGTCATAGAAACCCAGTTCAGGATGCAGACCGGCATGGTGATGTTTCTCGTCACGTTGCAAGACCAGATACAGGAACGCGCGCACCTCTTTCATCGACACGCGAAGCTGCCCGTTCTTCGCGTACTCGATAATGTTGCCTTCGGTATCGAACTTCTTGATTCTGTCGCGCTGGATATAGTCGCGGATATTGTGTGGCGTCTTGCCGGTCAATCGTGCGGCTTCCTCCAACGTGACCAAATCATTTTTCTCGACGACATAAAGCGCCGGGCCTTCACGAAGGAGTACGCCGGCCTTGCCGGTAGCCTTTGGTTTCCGGCTCGGTTTCGCCTTTACCCTTGCCGGAGCCCGACGGGAAGCCTTCGTTACAGAAGTAGTCGCTTTCTTTGCCATACACGCAGTCTAGTCAGTCACCCGTAATTCGACAAGCGCGACGTACGGCTTCTGCTGCGACCGGAGTACAATCACGTCACGAGGACAGACAACACCCGTCAAAACCTGGTCGGTTGCCATTTCATTTCAACCAACTAATTTTGATTTCACTCTCGACAGCTTTGAAGTCAGGGTCACCGGTAACCAGTTCGGCATTGCGGAGTTTGGCGAGCGCGGCAGTAAAGGCGTCAGCATAGGCCAGTTTGCCGCTGGCTTTGTAGATGGCCGCTTGCCGGACCAGATGCAGGTCGGCTTCCACCGGCACCAGTTCGATGGGCATGATGGCAATTTCCTTTGCTTTTTGCTCAGCGGCCTCTCGTGATACTCGGCGCATGGTGTTGTAATACACCTCGCCCCAATTCACGACGCTCAGGAGCAGTTTATGTGTGCCGTGGTCGGCTTTCGCCAGCAGCTTCTCAACTTCTTCGGCTGACGGCTCGTCCTCAAAAAAGGCCAACAGCGCCCAGCTATCCAGAACCTTGGTAGCCATGATTAAAGCTCTCGCTCACGCTTGCGATCATCCATCAATGCCTTCAAGACACCGGTGCCCTTGAGTGAACCGCGCAGTGTTTTGAGGTATTTCGGCGTGATCGGTTTCAAGATGATGTGGTCGCCTTCGGCGTACACCTGCGCCCGCGTGCCATCCTCAATCTCGAATTCCTTGCGCAACCAGCGTGGAATCACCACCTGCCCTTTCACGGTGAAACAAATCGTGTCAGTCGCTTGGATTGTCTTCATGGTGCAATATCATACCAATAACAATAAGTAAGTCAATAATATATTTGTAGGAATAATATATTTACGACGGACTCCTCATCGTTAACTACCTCAACACAATCACGTCATGAGGACGAATAACACACGTGACGGTCTGACCGGTAACTAACGCGAGGTCATCTAGCGCACAGACGATGTCGCCGTGCGGCGTGCTCACACTCACCCGGCCTGACTCAATCCGCGTGACATGGCCTTCCACGAAGTTGGCCGCGCCGAGGAAGCTGGTCACAAATTCATTTGCCGGTGACCGGTACAGTTCGCGCGGCGTGCCCACCTGTTCGATTCTTCCAAGATTCATCACCGCCACACGGTCAGCCAAGGACAACGCTTCGGCTTGGTCATGCGTCACGTAAATCGTGGTCAAGCCGGTCTCCTTGTGCAACCGACGGATTTCCTCGCGCATCTCCAACCGGAGCTTCGCGTCGAGATTCGACAATGGTTCGTCCAGCAGCAGCACATCCGGGTTCACCACCAACGCCCGCGCCAACGCCACGCGTTGTTGCTGGCCACCGGATAAGAGCGTGGCCGGTCGCTCGGCAAATTCTCCCATTCGCACCGCCGCCAACGCTGCCGCGACGCGCTTGGTTTTCTCGTCGGCCGGAATCTTGCGCACGTCCAAACCGTAAGCCACGTTACCGGCGACAGTCATGTGCGGCCAGAGCGCGTAATTTTGAAACACCATGCCGGTATTGCGCTGGTTCGGCGGCAAGGTCGTGACATCCCGGTCGCCAAATTTCAGAGTGCCGTTATCCGGTAGGTAAAACCCGGCAATCGTACGCAGTAAGGTGGTCTTGCCGCAACCGCTGGGGCCGAGCAGGAAAAACAGTTCGCCGTCTGCGATGTCGAGCGACACCTCGTTGACCACCGGCGTGGCGCCGAAACGTTTCGTGATGTTATGGAGCGAGACTTTCATATTTTTGCTGCGCCCAACGTTGCCATTCGATCAATTTCAGTTGCCGGTAATGCGGGTCTTTCCATTCGCCGCCGGCCAGTTTCATGGCTTCCGCTTCCGTGATCGGCGGCCGACTGTTCACGCGGCCGGTCCGCTGGAATGCCGCGGCGAGTTCAGAATGCAAATCAATCAATGTCGCACCGACCAAGCCGTTGACCAAATCCCAGCGCGTGCCAGCTTTGCGGGCATCGTATTTGAAAGTGACCGGTTGCGCAAATGGATTGATAGGCACCAGCGTCACGTTCCGGAGCTGGTCGTAGAGATTTGGGCGGACACTCATCCGCTCGATGGAAAACCGCTGTGCGCCACCGGGCTGGCCGCGCGGCACCATTTGCAATCGCTGCCCGGGCTCGCCCAGCGTGAACTCGATGAATTGTTCCGCCAGTTGCCGGTGCGGTGCGCCGCGCAAAATCGCTACACCATCCGGACTGAGTGTCACGCAATCCGCCGGCAGGATGAAACCGAGGTTTTCCTTGCCGGCATAAGCAATTTGTGTGAGCGCATAGAAATCAATCGCCAGTGTGTAAGCCGTGTTGCCGGTGGTGCAATCCTTCGCGCTGGTCGAAGCACCTCGATCAAAATCACGCGTCTTAGCTGCCAGCAATGTCAGCAGTCGCCAGCCGTCGTCCCAGCCGTAGCGTTGGAGAATCATCTCGAACATCATGTGCATCGTGCCGGAGTTACGCGGGTCGCCACAACCAATGCGTCCCGCCGGTGCTTGCTCGGCCAATTCACGCCACGTCCGCACCACCGGCAAATGTTCCACCTCGAGTACGCGCTTGTTGTAAAGAATTCCAAAGCTCGATAGCGACGCGCCGAACCACCGGTAATCAGGATCGTACACTGGCACACCAGCAATCTGCGCCGGTACTCCCGCCAGCGACAACGGCTGGTAAGCTTGTAACAAATCGCGTTTAGCAAATTCAAAAAACGGATCAGTTCCGCCGCCAAAAAATAAATCCGCACCAATACCGGTCGGCGATTGTTTAAATTCACTGATGACAAACCGGACGTTTTCGGAAGAACCGCCGAGGTCACGCCAGTCCACTTCCACCGGTGTGCCGTAGTTTTCTTGATGCCACGCCGAGAACGCGCGGGCAAATTCATACCGAAGCCCTTCCCAATGCGGCGAGACGATTACCAATCGTTCACCGGCAAACATCGTTAGACTACTGGTCAGCCAGACAAGCAGGAACGATAGTTGCCAGTGGGTTGTCTTCAACGTCGGTCGCGAAGTGAAACAAGATAGAGTAGATGAAATAGCGCTGATAAAAATGCGGCTACATACGTCAGCGCTGCGGCGTTTAAGACCGCCGCCGCACCGGATGATTCATCTAATGTGACAATGCCACGATTGGTCATGATTAATTTTGCGCGACGGCTCGCATCAAATTCCACCGGTAAAGTGATTAGCTGAAACACCGTCAGCACTGCGTAGATCGCAATTCCAAGATCAAGCAGCCCCGGTATCGCGCGGAATAATCCAAACATAAATCCGCCAATCATAATGAACGGCAACATCCGGGACGCCATCATCGTGACCGGTACGATTGCCATCCGCGCCTTCAGCGGCGCGTAGGCTTGCTGATGCTGGATGGCGTGACCGCATTCATGAGCAGCGATACCGGTCGCGGCGATGGAAGCGCCGTCATAAACACCCGGCGACAAGCAAAGCACCTTCTTCGTCGGGTCGTAATGATCACCGAGATACGAATCCACCCGGTCGATGCTCACATCGTCAATTCCGGCGGTGCGCAAAATCTCATCAGCGACTTCCGCGCCCGTTCGACCACGGCGTGTCGGTATGCGCGAATACCGGTTGAAAACCGAAGTCACGCGCACTTGCGCAATGATTCCCACCACCATCGCAAACATAATCAACAACCACATTATTCCCGGATGTAACATCATTGAATGAATCTCCTCTGGTAAATTAGATACCGCATGTGACCAAAGCGTTCAAGTGCCGTCATAATTCCAAAAACTTTGGAAACCGGGTCAGGTTCCGGCAACCGCGTTCAGTAATCACAACCATATCTTCCAAACGAACCCCACCGGTGCCCGGATAATACAATCCCGGCTCGACTGTCACGACATTACCTGTCTGCAAAATCGCCGGCACCGCCGCCACACGCGGCGCTTCGTGAATTTCCAAACCGACACCGTGACCGGTACCATGAAAGAAACCCTGCATCCGTCCACGTTTCCGACCGGTCTTAAAACCGTGCTGGTCAAACAAGTCTTGAATCGCGCGATGCACCGTTTGCCCATCGACACCGGCCCGAAGCCGGTCAAGCGCGATACCTTGCCCTTTTGCAACGAGCGCAAACATCGTCCGCACGCGTTCGCTAGCGCGACCTCGCACAACCGTCCGGGTAATGTCGCCCCAGTAACCGGTTTTCAAATCGCGTGGAAAAATATCGAGGATAATCGGTTGATGCGCTCGCAATGCTCCATGACCAGCTTCATGTGGATCGCAGCCTTGATTACCACCAGCCACAATTGTATGCGCCGCATTCCCACCTAGACCGGCAATCGTCGCATTGATGACACCTTGGACATGCTCGGAGGTCAGCCGTTGCTGGCGCCAGTAAAGATACCCGCCACGACCAATGCGACTCATCCGAATCACATCCACGCCGGCATACATTCCCTCCTCTGCCAAACGTAATGCGGCGGTCAATTTGCATTGCTCCACCGGCGACTTAATCTCGCGCGCCGGGAAAAACGGATCGGGTTTAACGATGATCCGAAACCCGCGCAACCGTTTTGCTAAACCGATTGGAAAATCTACCGGCACCTCAACACTGCGAACGTCAAATTCGCGAAGCAATTCCGGTAATACATCGACCAACTTCCGAACGCCAAACTTCTTCTGATACCGGTTCAACGATAAAACTCGATCCACCGTCGCCACTCGCCGGGCGCGATCAATTTCCAAATCGCTCATCACCACATATTTCTTACCGGCAATCTCAAAATAGATAAAAGCATCTGGCGCGAAAAAGCCGGTCGCGTACAATAAGTTGGCATCCTGCTCACTCGCAGCAACAATCAGACGGGCAGTTTTCACGCGGCGACTCCTAACCCAGCCGACGGTGAGACTTCGAGCGAAAACGTGCTGCGCTGGCCGGCTAATAATTTGTGATGTGCCAACGTTGCAATCATCCCGGCGTTGTCGGTGCAGAGTTTTGCCGGTGCCAATAACAACCGGAGTCCGCGTTTTTCACATTCGCCGGTCAACTTTTCTCGGAGACGACTGTTGATTGAAACTCCACCGGCAAGACTGACGGTTTTCACCCGGTATTCCTCAGCAGCATTTAATAGTTTACCGGCCAGCACATCGACAGCCGCCTCCTGAAAACTCGCGCAAATATCCGGCACAGAATGCGTCGGATTTTTACGAAGAAAATAGAGAACGGAAGTTTTCAAACCACTGAAACTAAAGTCGTACCCCGGTTCGTTCAGCATGCTGCGAGGAAAGGCAATGGCGCGCGGATTACCGGTCTTAGCCAGTCGGTCGATTTCAGGGCCACCAGGATAACTGAGTTGTAAAAGTTTGGCGACTTTGTCGAAAGCTTCACCGGCGGCGTCATCGACGGTTTGGCCAAGAATGGCGTGTTGGCCGATGCCGGTAACCTTCGCGAGAATCGTGTGACCACCGGAAACAATGAGCGAAATCATCGGCATCCCCGCGCCATCGAATACCGGTGAATAGAGATGCGCCTCGAGGTGATTGATACCGATAAATGGCTTACCAGTCGCGAGCGCGATCCCTTTGCCAGTGTTCAAACCGATCAGCAATGATGAGGCGAGGCCGGGGCCGTAAGTTGCGGCGATGGCGTCGATTTCTCCAAGAGCAATTCCGGATTCATTGAGCGCAGCGTGGATAACTTCGTCAATCAGTTCGAGATGACGGCGGGAAGCTAACTCCGGAACGACGCCACCGTAGGGCCGGTGTAAATCAATCTGTGAACTGACGACGTTGGAGAGAATCCGCCCATCCGCGACGACTGCCGCGGAAGTCTCGTCGCAGGACGTTTCGATGCCAAGAACTTTCACCGGTCAATTCGCAAACGACTTACCGGCTTTGGCTTGCTTGGCAAAAAGTTTGACGCCCTTGAGTAGATCGACGGCACGTTCGAGTTGCACATCCGGAATCTTTTCGACTTTCTCCTGACCTTCCTCCGGTGGCATGTTGGCGCGAACGCGTTGCTCAGCAAGTTTACGTTCATCTTCCTCTGAAATTGGCACACTAATGTCCGGTATAACGCCGTGTTCGTGAATGACTTTGTGACTGGGTGTGTAATATTTCGCTGTAGTCAAGCGCAACGCCGAACCGTCAGCTAAACCAATAATACTTTGCACAGAACCCTTACCGAAGGTGGTTTCACCGACGAGCACCGCCCGCTTCAGGTCCTGCAACGCACCGGCCACAATTTCACTACCGCTGGCGCTGCCATTATTAATGAGCAGGACAATTGGATAGCTTAACCGTTTTTTGCCGTACTCGGATTTGTAAACCAATTTGTTAGCCAAATCGCGACCTTCAGTAGAAACGATTAACTGACCAGCTGGAACAAACTTACCAGCGATTTGCTTGGCGGATTCGAGCAAGCCGCCGGGATTATTGCGCAGGTCAATCACCAACGCGTCCATTCCCTGCCCTTCGAGTTTCTTCAAGGCTTTCTCAAACTCGTCCGCAGTTGGTTCATTGAACTGAGTGATGCGAACGTAACCAATATTGTTTTCTAAAATCTTCGCATCCTTGACACTGAATACCGGAATCTCAGCACGAGTAATGGTGTAATCCTTGAGTCGTTCGCCGGGATCTTTAGCTTTAGCACGGAAAACTGTAATCGTGACTTTCGTGCCCGGCTCGCCACGGAGTTGATGCACCGCTTCATTCAACGACATCCGGTCAGTCGGCTTGCCTTCAATTTTTGCAATGCGGTCACCGGGCAGAATACCCGCCCGCGCGGCCGGTGTGTCTTCAATGGGCGCAATCACAGAAATAAAACCGTCTTTTGATAAGCCAATTTGGATACCAAGCCCACCAAACTTACCGCCGGTATCTTCTTTCATGTCCTCGTAGGCCGTCGGCTCCATAAATTGGCTATGCGGATCAAGCGAATTCAACATTCCGCGCAACGCGCCATAGGTCAGATTGGTGTACGCGACCTTGTCGGCATCCACGTAATCCTTGCGAATCAATTCCATCACACGAGTCAGCAATTCCATCTGCGTGTACGGATTGTCTTTATCAGATTTCGAGTTAGCGGCGGAATAAAGTTTTGCCGCAAAAATCAGATTCGCGCCCAACAAGGCGACGACCAACGTAATCACAATGCGTTGTTTCATGGCGAGTATGCTACGTCAGTGCGCGCCGGGATGCAAGCTGCTCATAGCCTCCCGAGGCCGAGTAGAACCAGAAGCATAATACCGAGCGCAATCCGGTAAATGATGAACACCCAGGTCGTATGCCGGCGGAGAAAACCTAATAGAAAAGCCACGGTCGCATAGCCAACCACGAAAGCGGAAAGTCCAGCCACGAGTACGTTCAAAATTTCAACACTCGAACCGAAGTGCAGTTTTCGCAGCTCAAAGATACCGGCGGCAAAAACCGCCGGTAACGACATCAAAAAAGAAAACCGGGCTGCCGTGTCGCGCTTCATTCCAAGAAATAAGCCACCGGTAATCGTCGAACCGGAACGCGACGCGCCGGGCACCAGCGCCAGTGCCTGAAAGCAACCGACGACGATGGCGTCGCGCCAACCAAGCTCGGCAAGCTCCCGGAGTGATTCACCGCGTTGTTTCCGCCGCCGCTCCATCCATTCCGCGAATGCGAGTACAATCCCCAAAACAATCAGCGCGCTCGCAATTACCGGTAGAATTTGCCAGTGATTTTCAATATGTTTCCGGAGCAATAAGCCGAATCCGCCAATCGGAATTGTTGCGGCAATTAACATCCACCCTAACTTGCCATCTGGATTTTGCCACCCACGAACAGTACCACGAATAATTTTTGAACAATCGTTCCAAAAATAGAGAACGACTGCAAAATAGGCGATGAGCTGAACCACAGCCATGAACGCTACGTCAGGCTTTTGCCAGCCACAAAACTTCGCAACCAACTGCATGTGCGCAATACTGCTAATCGGCAAGAACTCAGCAATTCCTTGGACTGCGCCGAGAACAATCGATTGCCAAAGCGTCATTTAGGCAAACCGGTCAAAGGACTTTTGGAGCATCTCCAACGGAACAGCGGTACCGATTTTTGACTTTGCGTCATTAATCAAACCGGCTTCGAGTGCGTTTTTCGTTGGACGATTCACCTTCAGGAAGACACCGAAATAACCGGGGAAATCAGCCATCGCGAGTTTGTAAGCGCCGGCTTCATCGGTAACATCGTGTTCTTTCGGCACGAGCGTGAAGGCCCCACCTTTGCGTGGATTAGCGCCGTCAAATGCACCGGGGAAAAACTCCGTACATTCGCTCAGAACTTCCACCACCGAAAAACCGTCGTGACCGATTGCTTGATCCATCACATCGGCCACATGGTTGGGCATGTGGGAATGACTTCGCGCGATGAATGTGGCACCGGCGGCAATAAGCTGCTTCATCGGATTAATCGGATGATCGACTGAACCGGTGAGATCAGTCTTGGACTTAAATCCAATGGGTGATGTCGGCGAGGTTTGTTTCTTAGTCAAGCCATACACTTGATTATCCATGACAACTAAAGTCATCTTGATGTTTTTGCGCGCGGCATGCGTCAGATGATTGCCACCGATGGAATACGCATCGCCATCGCCACTAAAAACGCAAACGTGCAAATCCGGGCGCGTCAGAGAAACACCAGTCGCAAACGCAGCGGCACGACCGTGAACGAAGTGCACACCATAGGCATTAACGAAATACGGAAAGCGTGACGAGCAACCAATCCCGGCAATGCTGATGATTTTTTCGCGCGGAATCTGCCGTTTTTCGAGCAACTTAAAATACGTCGCCAGAATACTGAAGTCGCCACAGCCGGGACACCACGTGGGTTGGTCGCCGACAAGTTCTTTTTTGGTATACGCTTTCAGTTCGATAGTTGGAGTTGAGATAGTTGTCATGGAAGTCTCTCCTAAATTAGTCCATACCGGCGGTGTTTACAGCCGGCAAACGTTGGTGGAGTTGGTCAAGAATTTCGCGAACCTTAAACGGAAGACCATCAGTTTTGTTGATACCGCGAATCCGTGGATCGCAATACATGGCACGCATAATACCGCCGAGTTGACCGTAACCGTACACGCCGCGATCATTGAGTTCCACCACGAGAATGTGATTGAACGACTGCATGATTTCTTGGATACCGGCCTGCAACGGCAGGAGATACCGGAGGTGAATCGCGGAAACTTCTTCGCCATTTGCACGAGCGCGATCCACTGCTTCGCAAATTGGGCCGCGACTTGAACCCCAGCCAAGCAACAACACATTCCCTTCCGGGGGGCCATACATTTCCGGCGGCGGTAATTTCAAGGACAACATTTGCAATTTTCGCCGGCGTTTGGCGACCATCATCGCGTGGTTAGACGGACGGCTGGCCGGATGACCATATTCGTCATGCTCTAATCCAGTGACGATTGGATATTTTCCATCGACCATCGGCGTGCCGGGGGCGGCGTGATGCGGAATACCATCCGGCGTATTTTCGTAGGGCTTGAAATTCGGACCGCGCGGTTCAAACGTCGGCGAAATATCGGTGACATGCTTTTTGAGGTCCGGCATATCCCACGCTTCCACTCGCGTTGCCAACGCCTGATCACTCAGCAAAATCACTGGGCAACTATATTCCCGCGCCAACTTCACCGCTTCGACGGTCGTGTAAAAACAATCTTCGACAGAACCCGGCGCAATCACAATTCGCGGAGCGTCGCCGTGACTACCGGAGCGGGCGATATTCAAATCGCTTTGCTCGACGTTTGTTGGCAAGCCGGTTGCCGGGCCGCCACGTTGTACATCCACGACAACCAAAGGAATTTCCGCCATGACCGCCCAACCGATTGCCTCCGATTTTAGAGACAAACCTGGGCCGGAGGTACCGGTGAGTGCCGTGTGACCGGCATACGATGCACCGCAAGCCATCGCGACAGCGGCAATTTCGTCCTCAGCTTGCACAAACATTCCGCCATACTTCGGCAATTCTGCGCGCAGAATTTCCATCACGCTCGTCCAGGGCGTAATCGGATACGCGGCACCAAATCGGACACCAGCCGCAATCGCACCGTAAGCAATCGCTTGATTACCATCGGTCACGACTTTCTTCTTACCGGCGCGATCCGCTTGTGGACGAAATTCAAATGTCTCCATCAGTTTGCCAATGTCATAGGCATAACCGCCGTGGAAAGCGCCTAAGATATTTCGGATGACATCTTCGCCCTTCCGTCCATAGCCCGCCTGCAACATGGCTTCGAGCTTGGGCATATCCAAATCAAACGTCCGCGCCACAAGACCGAGCACGAACATATTTTTACCTTTGTCTTTTGCCGTGCCACCGATAGCCTCAACGGTTCGACTCGTAATCGGCACGCCGACAGTCCGGTAGGTCTTATCGTTCGGATCCGGTTGCACGTTGTCCGAATCGTACAAAAGAATGCCACCCTTCCGGAGGGTCTGGATGTTGTCTTTGTACGAGTGCTGGTAAAACGCCACCAAAATATCCACTTCATCACCGGCGCTTAATACATCACCGGTACCGAGTCGCACTTGGAAAATACTCGGTCCGCCAGAAATCGTGGCGGGGATAGTCATATACGTCATCACATCTTTTTCCGTCCGCCCAGCTAACCGCGCGAGCAGACCACCGATGGATTGAATCCCGTCTTGCGAGTTACCGGCAAAACGGATGACCACGTCTTGAATCGTTTGTTTGTTTGGCGCGGCGGTAATTCCACCCACGCCGGTTGAACCGGATGTTTTTTCAGTCATGTAAAAGCCACCTAACGTTGTTTCTGTGTCCCGGACCCGCCGAGAACTGCGATTGCGTTGTACCTTATCAAAGCTTACCGCGCTGTCAACACGCCGTTGCATTCCGCTTGGAAAATTGTCGTGTAACCGGTACGTTCGCGACCACTGATATGTATGAATGCCTCCAACACTGGTTAATGCAATACGGCTATGGCGCTTTGTTTGCGCTGTTAGTTGCCGGCATCGTCGGCTTACCGGTCCCGGATGAAACCTTACTCACCTTAGCCGGCTTCCTTGTCTACAAAGGAAAGTTTGAACTCATCCCGATGCTGCTCGCCGGTTTCCTCGGTAGTGCGTGTGGTATCACTGTCAGCTACCTCATCGGACGCACGGCCGGAATTTACACCATTCACAAATTCGGACGATTCCTTCGCGTGGATGATGTCGCGCTCGCGCGAGTCCGGCATTGGTACGAACGCTTTGGTAAATGGATTTTAGTCGTCGGCTATTTCATTCCCGGTGTCCGCCACTTCACTGCGCTTGTCGCCGGTGCCTCGCGTTTACCGTACCGGGAGTTTGCAATCTTCGCCTATGTCGGCGCATTACTCTGGTCTTCCCTTTTCATCACCATCGGCTACTACTTCGGCCGCAACTGGCATCGCATCCTGAATGAACTACAGGAACACCAAATCGAAGCCGGTATCATTCTCGCCATCGGAGTATTAGCGTATGCCTTATTCCGGTATTACCGCGCCCGGCGCAATCATTCGACATAACGCTGCGCAATCGGCACACGCCGACCGATTCCGAATGCTTTTGTCGTCACCCGCAGACACGGCGGCGCTTGCTTGCGTTTGTACTCGTTCAAGTCAATCTTGCGAGTAATATCGCGCACCAACTTTTCGTCATAGCCGGTCATCGCGATGATTTCAGCGGCGGATTGCGATTCTTCGATGTAGCGTTTCAAAATCACATCAAGCACTTCATACGGCGGCAAGCTGTCTTGGTCGGTTTGGTTCGGTCGCAATTCAGCGGACGGCGGCTTGGTAATACTCGCTTCCGGAATGATTCGCCGGTCGCGATTGATATAACCGGCAATTTCATAAACCATCGTCTTCGGCACATCGGCAATCACACCAAGACCGCCATTCATGTCGCCATAAAGCGTGCAATAGCCGACCGCCAATTCGCTTTTATTACCGGTGGTCAAAAGTAGGTGACCGAACTTATTCGAAATCGCCATCAGAATCGCACCGCGAATCCGCGCCTGCATATTTTCTTCCGTCGTATCCTCCGGCAACCCACGAAATAATTCCTGACAACTTCCCCGGAGCTTCGCAAATGATTCTTGAATCGGAACCACCTCATACCGGATCCCAAGATTACCGGCGAGTGCCTTGGCGTCGTCGAGACTGCCTTGCGACGAAAATTGCGACGGCAACGACACGCCCATCACATTTTCTCGTCCGAGCGCCGCCACCGCCAAAGCCGCGGTCACTGCTGAATCAATTCCACCACTCAGACCAAGCACCACCGATTTGAATCCGCACTTGCGAACATAATCACGCAATCCCAATACCAGCGCATCGTGAATTGCAGCACAATGAACCGCCGGCACCACCGGTGGCACACTTGCTCCCGGTATATCCACAATCAGCAAATCTTCACGGAACGCCGCACCTTGCGTGAGTAATTTACCGGCGGCATCAAACACCAAACTTTGACCATCGAAAACCAATTCATCATTGCCGCCCACAAGATTGCAATACGCCAACGGCACTCCGTATTTCAGCGCCACCGCCCGGAGCATTTCCGACCGGAGCGATTCTTTGCCAAGATGAAACGGCGAGGCAGAAATATTCAAAATGAGATTCGGTTGACCAGTCGTCGCGAGTTCCTCTACCGGATCGCGCCGGTAAAGCCGGCCGGAGCCACGATCTTCCGCATTCCAAATATCCTCGCAAATCGTAATGGCGATTTTCACACCGGCAAACTCCACGATGGTATTGGCTTCCGCCGGCTGAAAATACCGGTCTTCATCGAATACATCATAAGTCGGCAGTAACGTTTTGTACCGGCGCGCAACGATTTTGCCTCGATGAATCAACGCCGCAGCATTGAGGTAATCGCGCCCCGGTCGATTCGGATTATTGTCCACATACCCGACGAGCAAGCCGGTTTCACCGACCGCGCCCGCCAATTCGTCGAGCGCGCGAAGGTTGTCCTGCACAAACCGGCGTTTCGCGAGCAAGTCACGCGGTGGATAGCCGGTAATCGCCAGTTCCGGTGCGAGCATTAAATCTGCACCAGCATCGCTAGCCCGCCGGTAAGCGTCACGAAGAAGCGCACAATTGCCGGTGAGATCACCGACCGTCGTATTCAGTTGCGCTAAGGCTAATCGCATAGCCGGAATCTAGGCGGTTGCGCTTAGAGTGGCAACCCAAAAGGCTACCGGTCATGGGGCTCAACGAGAAAGTACCCAACGCAAGGTTTGCGCTAGTTCGGTGTGATTCCGAAATCCGTCTTCTGGTCGATAGTTCCGAAATACTGTATGACCAAATCGTTACCGGATCGTGCGGCATGGAAATGGTCCTTGGTTGGCACTTGCCGACCATTCACTGCGATAAAACTAGGTGGTTCACCCAGCCAGTTTACGATCTTGAAAATTGGATTAAAGCGTGAGCGGGCGCTCCCGTTGATAGTAAAATCCACACCGTTCTTATCTGCTTGCATCACATAACAGCCTTCGGATTCATCATAGCCATCATGGTTCAAATCGTTGGGATGGTTGGTAACGGATTGACCGTGACTAAACTCCAGCTTGGCTGGGTTGCGATAATCTTCTACATAGGGCAAGACGACTTTGTTGTCGGTCATCGTTTCGGGTTTGATCTGCAACATAAAGGTGTAGGTTTGTGAATAAGGTTGATCCCACGCTGGCGCCGGCCTCCAAGCAAAGTTCACATCTCCATCGCAAAAGATTTTTTTACGTAAAAATAACCAACGTCCCCAGTAATGCGCTCGGCCTTTTTGAAAATGCAGCACATGGAGGAAATTCATCTTTGTGTCAACAACCGAGACCCAAAAGGGGTTTGCATTTTTTCTTTCCGTATTTTCCGTGAAAGTTGATGGGTGGTTGGCCACCCCAGTTTAGCCAAAAATCCCCAACTGGTCCTGGATCATTGTGTTCATCCGCAGGGGTAAAAGCACCCACACCGCTCACACAAAATCCCAGCACTCCATCTGTATCACAGGGTGTCGCACTATGCGTATCGCGGACGTAAATCTGTCCGGTCGAGTAAATCACATAGCGCCGGACGATTTCAGTTTCAGTTCTCTCACTTCTTTGTCCGAAAAATCCTCGAATATCAATGACGACGCGCGCCGGAGTTGATTCGATTAACTGTAGACTTCCTTCAACAATTCCGGCGCCGCAGATATCCTGCTGAAAGGAACTTAAGTTTGCTTTCTGTTCCGGATCGTTCGCTAAGTCATAGGTGGCGATGATTCGCGCACCAATTCGCGTATGTTCACCCGGGTAAGCCAAGACGCGACAACGGCTGCTAAAGACTAGCTTAAAATACGATTCGGCGGTGACAGTAAGAATCCGGACACTATTATTCGTTAGTGATTCGCGTGTACTGAGTACCGGTAGGATTTGCCGTGATTGCGGCGCATCGGAAAACACCAGTGCCGAGCTAAACCAGTAGATAAGAATTGTGAAGGCTAGAATACTTCGGATTTTCATAGAAAATTTAAGCCGCTAAACGTGCTTCAGCAGCGCCGCGTACATGTCGTCAAGCGCTTGCGGCACGACGCGAATATCTCCTCCGGTGACA
>CAINDI010000004.1 GCA_903847335.1 uncultured Verrucomicrobiota bacterium
CCATTGGCCTTCTCACGTTCCTAATTCGTTGCTGCACACGCAGTTAGAGCTGGAGGCGAGGGTCGGAATCGGCCAAATCACCCCTCAAGACACCAATAAAATAGCAGGGTTTATGCGGTAATCAAGCATTACCGCTCACTACCAAACGATACCGGTTTTAACCTTTTTACTGACAGTTTTACTGACACCCAATGCCGACACCTCTCGTTGAAAATAGGATGTTTAAAGCCGAACACGGATTGACGCTGAAATAATTTCCGCCCACACTGGCGGCGCATAAATAATTAAAAGACCAGAAATACTTTATTAACAATTTTGCGTAGCTACGGCTACGGGCTGCCCCGAAAACCTCGAATTTTCCAAGCCCACACAGCAACTGACCGAGCGCGCCCAAATGGGCGCGGCTTGGCGTGCTTGCTGTGTAGGCGCTTCGAGGTGCCTCGGGGCAGGGTGCGTTAAGTCCGCGCCTCTTCTTTTTTAGATTTCCCGTGTCTGGCTCGCGAGCTGTCAGCCATGCCCACCCTCAATTGGATCGGAAAAGAAGCCGTCGTGAATCATCATCACGCCGTGCCGTTCCGTTTGCTGCGCGACGTGCCGGAACTTTCCGTTGGCGAACCGGGCGCGGGCAATCTCATCGTGCAGGGCGACAACCTGGTGGCGCTCAAGGCGCTGCTGCCTTACTACGCCGGCCAGGTCAAGTGCATCTACATTGACCCGCCTTACAACACCGGCAACGAAGGCTGGATTTACAACGACAACGTCAACAGCCCGCTCATCCGCGAATGGCTGGGCAAAGCCGTTGGCCGGGAAGCCGAAGACCTGTCCCGCCACGATAAATGGCTCTGCTTGATGTATCCGCGCATCGCGTTGCTCCGGCAATTCTTGCGCGCCGATGGAATTTTGATTTTCACGATTGATGATGCGGAAATTGAAAATGCCATCATGCTTGGAAATGAAATTTTCGGGCGAGAAAATAATCGTGCGACAATTATTTGGCAGCACAGCGTTCAACCAAAAGGCTATTCTGGAAAAGTTTCAATTCACCACAATTACCTTCTGGCATTTGCGAAATCGGAAGCATTTACATTCCGCGATATTCCGCGCAAAGAAGAACACAATGCAAATTACGCGAATCCCGACAACGATCCCAACGGGCTTTGGCGGTCTGGCGATGTTCGCAATGCCCTTTACAGACCAAACCTCATTTATGATTTGGTGACGCCTTCCGGCAAAATCATAAAGCCGCCTGCAAAGGGATGGCGTTGGAGTAAGGAAACAATGGCAGAGCGGATTAAGACTGGTGAAATTGTTTTCCGGGCAGACGAGACCAGAATCGTCAGAAAAATTTATCTGAATAAGCAGGAAGGGCGAGCGCCAGAATCAATTTGGTTTGGCGAAGATGTCGGCACAACGCGTGATGCCAGCCAAGAACTCAAAGACATTTTCGGCCAGTCGCCATTTGATACTCCAAAGCCAACGAAACTAATTGAGCGCGTTCTTCAAGTTTGCAGCAACCCTGGCGATTTGATTCTGGATTCATTCGCCGGCAGCGGCACGACCGGCCACGCGGTTTTGAATTTGAACAAAGCAGACGGCGGCAACCGCCATTTCATCCTTGTGGAAATGGAATCCAAAATCGCCCGCGACATCACCGCCGAGCGCGTCAAACGCGTCGCGCAAGGCTATACCAACGCCAAAGGCGAGCAGGTCGAAGGACTCGGCGGCGGCTTCCGCTTCTGCGAACTCGGCGAGCCGTTGTTTGACGAACACGGCCAAATCAAACCGACCGTGCGTTTCGGCGATTTGGCGCGGCACGTTTATTTCACCGAAACCGGCGAGCCGTTGCCGCGCGAGCGCGTGCTGAAATCGCCGTTAATTGGCGAGTGTCGCGGCGTCGGCATTTATCTTTTGTTCAACGGCATCCTGGGCGACAAGACCGCGAACGGCGGAAACATTTTGACGCGCAGTGTGCTCGCTCAATTGCCCCAATTCGACGGGCAGAAAGTGATTTATTGCGCCGGCTGTCTGCTGGGCAAAGACCGCTTGCAGGCCGAGCGCATCATCGTCCGGCAAACGCCTTACGAAATCAAAGTGGCATGATTACACTAAAAGATTATCAATCACGCGTGTTGGACTCGCTGCGCGATTTTTTCCGCATCGCTGCGCGGGAACAAAATCCCGAACCGGCTTTTCGTGAAATCACCACGCGCACTTTTGGCACGGCCACGCCTTACATTCCGGTAAGCGTTGCCGGGATGCAGCCGCAAATGCCTTATGTTTGCCTGCGCGTGCCGACGGGCGGCGGAAAGACCTTGCTGGCGTGCCACGCGGCGGGACTAGCAATCACGGACTTCATGCAAGCCGAGCGGGGAGTGGTTCTTTGGCTGGTGCCGAGTAATACCATTCTGAATCAGACCGCCGATGCGTTGCGCGATCCGCGCCATCCGTATCGCCGCGCTTTGGAACTGGCGTGCGGTTCGGTGGAAGTGGTGACGATTGAAGAAGCGTTACGGCTTCCGCGTGCCACAGTGGACGGGCAAACGGTGGTAATCGTTTCCACCATTCAGGCTTTCCGCGTGGAAGACACGACAGGCCGAAAGGTTTATGACCAGAACGGAAATTTTTCGGAACACTTACTGAATGTTCCCGCCGACAGATTGGAAGATTTATTGCCCGGTGCGGATGGAAAACCAAAACCGTCGCTGGTGAATATGCTGCGGCTGCGTCGGCCAATCGTCATCGTGGACGAAGCGCACAACGCCCGCACGGATTTGAGCTTTGCGACGCTGGGAACGGTTTTACCCGCGTGCATCGTGGAATTTACTGCCACGCCAGCATTGAAGGGCGCAGCGCCGTCCAATGTGTTGCACAAAGTTTCGGCGGCAGAATTGAAAGCAGCGGACATGGTGAAACTTCCGTTGCGCGTCATCACCCGCCATCCAAGCCAGAAAGATCAATTGCTATCCGAAGCCATCACGCTGCGCGGCAGCTTGGAACAAGTCGCCATCGCGGAAGCGCAACAGACGGGCGAATATGTCCGGCCAATCATGCTGATTCAGGCGGATAATGTCGCCGCGTGCGAGCCGTTGCGCGAACGGCTGGTGACTGAATACGGCATCACTAAAGATCAGGTGAAAATTTCCGTTGGCAGCAACGACGAATTGCCGAGCGCAGAGGACATTAAATCAGCCAAAGAGCCTGCGGTGCGTTTCATCATCACGGTTCAAAAATTGCGCGAAGGTTGGGATTGTCCATTTGCGTATGTGCTTTGCAGTTTGAAAGAGACGCGCTCGGCCACGGCGATTGAGCAAATCGTCGGGCGCATCCTTCGCCTGCCGAACGCGCAGGCGAAG
>CAINDI010000005.1 GCA_903847335.1 uncultured Verrucomicrobiota bacterium
CCAGAACAGGCGCGAGATGGCTTTTTCTTCCGGCGTGAGTTCGAGCAGGAGCGCGGGCTTACCGGCGTTCAGATGCGGTTCGAGTTTCTTTAATACCGCTTCCTGCGCCACCGCTTCCTTTTCGCCGCGTTTGGCATCCTTGTGCACCGCGCTGAGCCGTTTTTGCACCGCTTCCAAATCCGCCAGCACCAATTCCGTCGTAATGACTTCAATATCGGAGACCGGGTCAATGTTCCCGGCAACGTGATGGATGTCCGGGTCTTCGAAGCAGCGAACGACTTGCACAATGGCGTCCACTTCACGGATGTGCGACAGAAACTTGTTCCCCAAACCTTCGCCTGACGCCGCGCCTTTGACGAGACCGGCAATATCCACAAATTCAATCGCCGCCGGGATGACAACATTAGTCTTCGCGATTTTTTGCAACTCATACATCCGCGCGTCCGGCACGGTGACGATGCCGACGTTCGGATCAATGGTGCAAAACGGATAGTTCGCCGCCTCCGCCTTGCGCGAGCGAGTGAGAGCGTTGAACAAAGTTGACTTACCCACATTGGGCAGACCGACGATTCCAGCTTTTAGCATATTTTTTTAAGAGTAAAGAATTCCGCACCGATCACTTTCCAGCCGGATGCCAGTCAGCGAAAGGCAATTTCTTTCACCACGTGCGGCGAAACTTATACGCTGACGAACATTCAGGCACAAGCCCGAAACTGGAGCGTGTAACGGTACATCGTTGACGGCGGTGCAAACGCCGGTTAGAGTGCCGCGCGAAAAACCGAAGTCAATCCTATGCCATTAACGAATCAAGAAAAACGCAAACTCAAAGCCGTCGCGCAACATTTGGATCCAATCGTCCGCGTCGGCAAGGCTGGACTCACCGGTACAGTTTTGCAAAGCATCGAACAGGCGTTGACCGCGCGGGAATTAATCAAAATCCGCTTTGAACACGACCGGGATGAACGCGATACGCTGGCTGGTAAAATTGCAGACACCACCGGTGCGGCGTTGATTATGCAAGTCGGCAAGGTCGCAGTGTTTTTCCGGGCACGACCACTAGACAAGACTGAAGAAACGAGCTAAATACCATGTCTATGACAACTGAAGTTATTACATTTCACTACACACTCACCGATCCCACCGGCAAGACGCTGGATTCTTCCATCGGCAACGAACCGTTGACGTTTATGTCCGGTAATTGCCAAATCATTCCCGGCTTGGAAACCGAACTCACCAAGCTCAAAGTCGGTGACAAGAAGCATATCTCCGTCGCTGCGAAGGACGCCTACGGCGAACTGGATCCGAATCGAATTTTTGACGTGCCGGTGGAAAAATTCCCGGAAAAGAATATCAAAGTCGGCGACAAGTTTCGCATGGGCAGCAATCATCAAGCCACTGTGGTGACCGTGGTAAACATCACTGGCACACAAGTCCGCATTGACGCCAATCATCCTCTAGCCGGTGTTGATTTAACTTTCGCCGTCGAGCTAATCTCCAAGCGCGACGCGACAAAGGAAGAGTTAGAAGGCTGCTGCGAAGGCAAGCATGAAGGCGAGTGCTGCGGTCGCCACGAACACTAAAACCGGTAAAGCTCGCCGTATTTCCGGCGCAAATATCGGACGTACGGAGCAATCGTCATCGCCTGACCGGTCGCTTGTTGAACAAGTTCGGCCGCAGTGAATTTCCGACCATGCTGGTAAATGTTTTCCTTCAGCCAATCATGGAGCGCCTCAAACTTACCGGCGGAAATTTCCGCTTCGATCTCTGGTCGAGCATTTGTCGCAGATTCGTAAAATTGCGCGCTCAGAATATTTCCGAGCGTATAGCATTGGAAATTGCCACCGATAACTCCGCCGTACCAATGCACATCCTGCAACACGCCATCGCGGTCGTCGGGCGCGCAGAGACCGAGGTCGGACTGATACCGCGCGTGCCACGCTGCCGGCAAATCTTTCACCGCGAGCTGGCCTTCGAGCAATTGCAATTCCAAATCAAACCGGATCATCACATGCAAATTGTATGTCACCTCATCGGCATCGGTGCGAATCAACGAGCGCTGCACCCGGTTGATGGCCCGGTAAAAACTGTCAAGCGACACGCGCTGGAGTTGCTCCGGGAAAGCTACCTGCAATTTCGGATAGAAGAATTCCCAGAAGCCCCGGCTGCGCCCGACAAGGTTTTCCCAAGTCCGTGACTGGCTTTCGTGCACGCCCGATGATGTGCCACCGGCCAACGGCGTTGCCTCGAAATCCGCCCGAATCCCCTGCTCGTACAACGCGTGGCCGGCTTCATGCAACGTACTGAACAATGCTTCGCCAAGATCATCCTCCCGGCAACGTGTCGTGATCCGCACATCGCCGAGCGAGAACTTCGTCATGAACGGATGGTGCGTCTTGTCTTGCCGACCGCGTTCGAAATCGTAGCCAAACCGTTTAATGACTGTCGCGCCAAAAGCGAGCTGTTCCTGTTCCGGAAAGTGTTGCCGCAAACAGGCATCGTCCGCGACCGGCTGCGCCGTGATCGACTGAACCAGCGGCACGAGCTCCTGGCGCAATTCGCCGAACACTTGCCGGATCGTCTGGGCCGTCATGCCAAAATCGGCGTAGTCAATCAACGGGTCGGCAATGTGTTCGTAGCCGGGAAAGAAATCTGCCAGTTGCCGTCTCAAATCGAGCGTCTGCTCCAGCAATGGCCGCACTGCCGCAAAATCATTCGCCGGCCGCGCCTGCGTCCACGCCTGATAAGTCGCCGCCGTATGCTCCGACAGTTTCCCCACAAACTCCGCCGGCACCTTCACAGCGCGCTCGTAATCCCGGCGTGTCACGCGAATCAAACTCGCGTCATCAGAATCTGCCGGCAGGCTTTCTTCATGCCGGCGCAATTGATCGAGTAGTTTGCCGATTATCGGCGAAGTGAATTTCTCGTGCGCCAACCGCGCCAACGTTGCCATCTGCCGCCCACGCGCGGGCGCGCCGCCAGTCGGCATGTACGTTTCCTGATCCCACTGCAGGACCGCGCCGGCAGATTCGAGATCGTTCACTTCCGCCAGCAACGTCTTTAACTCGCGCAGCTTCGCTTCCATGCGCTAAATCACCTGCAACAACATTCCTTTGAGGTATTCTGTCTCCGGCATTCCCAGCAAGACCGGATGATCCGGCGCCTGCGTCAACATCTTTACCAAGCGCAAAGTTTTCCGCGCATCTGCTGCCGCGTTCACCACCATATCTTTCAGCAAATCCGCTGTGATATGGTGCGAACAGGAAAACGTCGCCAGCATTCCGCCCACCGGCAACATTTTCAGCGCTCGCAAATTAATTTCATTGTAGCCGCGCAACGCATCGGCAACATTTTGCTTCGTCCGCGTGAATGTCGGCGGGTCGAGGATGATGACATCGAATTGCCGTTTACCGGCATCGCCTTTCTTCAGCACATCGAACGCATTCGCACACTGGAATTCAATCTTACCGGTCAACTCGTTCAACTCCGCGTTCACCCGAGCGCGAGCCACCGCTGAATCCGAAATTTCCACCGATTCGATAGTTTTCGCGCCCGCCTTACCGGCGAACAACGCAAACCCACCGTGATAACTAAAGCAATCCAGCACCCGCTTACCGGCACAATGTTTCGCCACTGCGGTGTAATTTTCGGCTTGATCGAGAAAGAAACCGGTCTTCTGATCTTCGAGCAAATCCAACTCAAATTTTACGCCGCCAACTGTAATCTGCGTTTTCCCTTCCAGCTTACCAGCGATTACGCCTTTGGTTTCCGGCAGACCTTCCAGCTTCCGGCTCGGCACGTCGCTGCGCTCGATGATTGCGGTCGGATAAAATAGCTCCTGCAAAATTTCGAGGATGACCATTTTACGCTGGTCAATGCCCAATGTCAGAAATTGCACAACGAGTTTATCGCCAAACCGATCGACAATCAGCCCCGGCAGTTGGTCGCCTTCGGAACAAATCATCCGGTAGGTGTCACCGCTCCGATAGGCGTTGGCAGCGACGATGCGACGCTTGAAGAACATCCGGTCGAATTCTTCTTTTTGCGTGGTGAATCGGCGGACGGTGATTTGGGATTTTCGGTTGAGCAAACCGCGACCGAGAAACCGTTCTTTGTGGTCGCGAATATCCACCGCGTCGCCGTCAACGGCGTCGCCGGTTAGTTTGACGATTTCACCGGCATAGACCCATGCGTGACCGGCAATAAGCCGGTGTTCTTTATTTGGTTTGAGAATGATAGATGGCACAGCGTGACCGTACCAGAGTTACCGGAGTTTGTCACTTTATCCGGAGGGAGTGTATCGAACATGCTAAAATCTTACCTCCGATCTCTTCCGTCGGATTTGCAAACCGGCGGTGCATTTGTTAGCCTGCCGCCGTGGCTGACACACTCGTTATCAACGAAATTTTCTACAGCATCCAAGGCGAATCGTCCTTCGCCGGTTGGCCGTGCGTTTTCATCCGCCTCACCGGCTGTAATCTCCGCTGCACTTGGTGTGACACCGCCTATGCTTTTGACAAAGGCCAACCGCTGTCGCTCGACGATATCATCGCAAAAGTTTGCAACTTCGATTGCCCACTCGTCGAAGTCACCGGTGGTGAACCCCTACTCCAGTCGAATGTTTTGCCATTGCTAAAACGCCTCTGCGACCTTGGTAAAACCGTTCTACTGGAAACCGGCGGCTCGCTCGATATTGTACCGGTCGACCTACGCATCATCAAAATCATGGACCTAAAATGTCCTAGCAGCGGCGAGACCGACAAAAACCGCTACGCCAACCTCCGTCATCTTACCAAGCAAGACGAAATCAAATTCGTCATCGCCGGCCGCGCCGACTACGATTGGGCAAGCCGCACGCTGACCGAACACCAACTTTCCACGCGCTGCACAATTTTATTCTCACCGGTCGTCGAAAAACTTTCACTCCAGACATTGGCCGAATGGATTTTAGCTGACCGCTTACCGGTACGCCTCCAAACCCAATGGCACAAACACATCTGGGGCGCAGCCGCACGAGGCGTGTGATGTTACCGAAGTTGCTGACAAAAATTCCCGGTCCGCGTTCCCGCACACTCGCCCGAAAACTCCGCCGGTACGAATCGCGCAACATCACTTTCATTTCCAAACACTGGCCGGTCTTCTGGGAGCGCGCCACCGGCGCCAATGTTTGGGACGCAGACGATAACCGCTATCTTGATTTGACCGCTGCCTTCGGCGTCGCTAGCGTCGGCCACGGCAATCCACAAGTCGTCGCCGCGCTCCGGCAACAAGCGGGCCGGTTAATTCACGCCATGGGCGATGTTCATCCGAACGAATTAAAACTCAAGCTCGCTCGCGAACTCGTCGCGCTCACTTTCCGCCGTAACGCCCGCGTCATCTTCGCGAACACCGGCACCGAAGCCGTCGAAGCCGCTCTGAAAACCGCCGCCATTCACACCGGCCGTCCCGGCGTTATCGCGTTCACCGGCGCGTATCACGGCCTCGCCTACGGCGCGCTCGCCGCCACCGAACGGAACCATTTCCGGCAACCATTTGAAAAACAACTCGGCAACTTCGTCACGCACCACCGGTACGGCGAAATCCCCGGCCAACCGCCGAAAAATTACGGCGCGGTTTTAGTCGAACCGATTCAAGGTCGCGCCGGCATCGTCGTGCCGCCGGACAATTTCCTACCGGGGTTGCGCCGGTATTGCGACCGGCACGGACTCGTTTTGATTTTCGACGAAATCTACACCGGCTTCTGTCGCACCGGCCGGTGGTTCGCCAGTGAACATTGGAAGGTCACACCGGACTTAATTTGCATCGGTAAAGGAATGGCCGGCGGATTTCCATTGGCGGCCTGCGTCGGTCGCGCACCGGTGATGGATAGCTGGCCAGCGTCCGATGGCGAAGCGATTCACACCAGCACATTTCTCGGCAATCCACTCGGTTGCGCCGCGGCGTTGGCGGCCATCGGTGAAATGAAACGCCAGAAACTCGCAAAACGAGCCGCGCAACTTGGCGCCTATATTCAAGCGCACTTACCGGTGCGCGGCAAAGGTTTGATGCTCGGCTTGCCGGTCGCAAACCCGGCGCGCTTGTGCGAACAACTTTTGCAGCGCGGCATCCTCGCCCTACCGGAAGGCGATGTGCTCGGCTTAACGCCACCATTGACAATCACCCGCCGGCAACTAGATTTTGCCATCGCAAATATTATCGAGTTGTGCCGATGACAAAGCTCCAGCAAAAAATTCTCACGTTCATTCGCAGCGGCACCGGTGATTTCGCGGAGTTGGCGATGGAAGTTTTTGCGTTTCAGCGCGAGCACAATCCGACTTACCGGACGTTTTGCGACCGGCGGCCACCGGTCAATAGTTGGCAAGAAATTCCGGCCGTACCGACGAGCGCGTTCAAAGATTTTTCCATCGCTTGTTTTCCGGTCAGTGCTGCGGTGGCCGAGTTTCACACCAGCGGTACCACCGCTGAAACAGCCGGGAAGCACTATTTCAAAACGCTGGAACTTTACGAAACAGCAATCAAACCAAACTTCACCGCGCATCTGCTACCAGATGCCGCGCGCTTACCGGTACTGGCGCTGACACCATCGCCCGTCGACGCGCCGCACTCGTCGCTGGCGCACATGTTGGGCGTGGTGGCCGGTCATGACTGCGAGTTTTTCGTCGAACGCGAAACGCTGTTACTTGAACGCTTGACGCAACGGCTCTGCGAAATGCAGTGGGCCAGTCAGCCGGTCATGCTCTTGGGAACGGCGTTCGCTTTTATCCATTTGTTTGACCACCTTGGGAAAACGCGTTTCGAGCTACC
>CAINDI010000006.1 GCA_903847335.1 uncultured Verrucomicrobiota bacterium
ATCTTTTTGTCGTAATTGCGCGCCCACTAATCCAAAAATCCCCACCGCCAGCAAGGTTCCGAAAAAGAAAAAAATGGGACTGCGCTTATACCAACGCTTGTAGAGCGCTTCGACAGTCGCACTCGATTTAGCAACGGCATCGCCTTGGTAGGCTTCAAACTTCTCCCAAGCTTCGTGGTATGCGACAAGCCGAGGCAAGGTTACAGTCAACATCATCTGCTGCGCTTCGGCCCGCTTGGATTCGTGGAGCAGTAAATCTAAAACCGTTTTGTAGCTCTCGCGATAGGGCCGGCGAGTTTGGACAATGGCGACAATCAGCTGTCGCTCTTCGTCGGTGCTGGCCAAGCCTTCGATTTGCTGAAGCAAGGCTCCAATTTGATCAGAGTTCTGGCGCATTTCTTTCAACAACCCTTCGATTCCGTGCCCATCGGAAATCATAAATAACTGCAAGGTAATCCGGTTGTTCCGATTGGAAAGTTTGAGAGCTTGCTGCGCGAGCTCAAAACTTGGCCATTGCGTTTCGGTCACGCGCTGAACCTCTGCGTTCATCTTCCCCATCTGCCGGAGGTTCATCAAACCGATGCCCACTGTGAGTACTAAGGACACACCGAAAGCCAATCCCAACCACGGCAAAACCGCAGAGAATTTTAGATTGTGCTTAAACATTCACATTACCTTACAAAACCGGCTTCTCTGTGGGAGAACGCCGGGATTGTTCGTCAAGATACCGGTTCAACGCATTTAAGTAAGCGAGCGCGCTGGCTTCGATGATGTCGGTGCTGGTGCCTTTACCGGTGACGATCCGGCCGGCAAACTCAACACGAACACTGACTTCGCCAATGGCGTCCTTGCCTTTGGTGACACTACCAACGCTGTAATCTACGAGACTACCTTTCGTACCGGTAATGTGATCCACCGTCTTGAGCATCGCGTCAATCGGGCCATCACCGGTGCCGGTTTCGGTGACAGGTTCCTTCTTGCCAACGCCGACAAGAGTAACGGTGGCCGTCGGCTGCTTTCCGGTCACGACCGTCAAGTCGGCGAGCTTCCAAACTTGCGACACCTCGGTGAACTGACCTTCGACAATAGCACGCACATCTTCGTCGTAAACCGATTTCTTTTTGTCCGCGAGCGTTTTGATCTGATCGGTGATGCGACGGACTTCGTCGTCGCTGAGTTTGTAACCCATTTCTTCGAGCTTCTTGCGGACGGCGTGATTACCCATGTGTTTGCCCCACGTGAGTTCGCTCGTGCGGCCTACGTCTTCGGCGCACATAATCTCGTAATTGGCGCGGTTCTTGAGCATCCCGTGTTGGTGAATGCCGGACTCGTGCGCGAACGCATTGTCGCCGACGATGGCTTTGTTACGTTGCACGACCATGCCGGTGAGATGCGAGACGAGACGGCTGGCCGGGTAGATTTGACGCGTGTCGATACCGGTCGTCAAACCGCCGAAAATCTCGGGTCGCATCTTCAACGCCATCACGACTTCTTCGAGCGAAGTGTTGCCGGCGCGTTCGCCGAGGCCGTTGATTGTGCATTCGATCTGGCGTGCCCCGGCTTGGACAGCGGCCAATGAATTGGCGACCGCCATACCGAGGTCGTCATGGCAATGCACGGAAAAGATCACGCCGGTAACTTTTACGTTGGCGACGAGAAAAGCGATCAATGCACTATATTCGCCGGGAATCGCGTAGCCGACGGTGTCGGGAATGTTCAACGTCGTCGCACCCGCCTCGGCAACGGCGGTGTAGAGTTCGACGAGATAGTCGCGGTCGGAACGCGTTGTGTCTTGCGCCGAATACTCCACATCCGTCGTGTACTTCCGCGCGAGTTGCACGGCGGCGACAGAGCGCTTGATGTTTTCCGCGCGAGAGACATTGAGCATCGTCTTCAAGTGAATGTCGCTGCCGGAGCTGAAAGTGTGGATGCGCCGTTTCGCCGCCGGGGCAATCGCTTCGCCGGCGCGGATGATGTCTTTCTCGGATGTGCGCGCAAGGGCGGCGATGCATGGACCTTGGATTTCAGTGGCGATGGCTTTGACGGCCTCGAAATCGCCGTCGCTGGCAATGGGGAAGCCGGCTTCGATAATGTCCACCTTGAGGCGCGCAAGCTGCCGGGCCACCTCTAATTTTTCGCGGGTGTTCATGGACGCGCCGGGGCATTGCTCGCCGTCGCGGAGAGTGGTATCAAAGATTAAGACTTGGTCATTCATGTTTTCCTTTTTGCGCCGCCACGATGTCGGGAAACAAAAAACCCACCATCGCTTGCGGCGACAGTGGGGTTCATCTTCCTAGTACAGACCTTAGCCCACTGCCTGCCGCTCCAGCAGCAGACCCAACAAACTCAGTAGATTAAGGTTCCGATTCATTAGGAGGATATGTAGCAGGCGATTGCCAGCACGTCAAGCGGAGCGTTGCCAGCCCGCTTGCTTCCGGTGCGAATCTTGGTATTCTCGAAATGTCCCATGCGCTACCTAATCGCCATCATATTTTTGACCGGGTTACTCGCTCCGGTGAATGCCGGTGTTTTGGAGCCGATTGACCGGAACAAAATTGCCGATATAAACGGCAAAACTGTTGATTTACAAACTCTCCAGATGAATTTTGTTCCCACCGCAACGAGCACCCAACCGGTCGTGCCAATCGGTAATCAGCGAGTGGACCGGAGCAAGACTATCAGCAGTAAATTCGTGGAAACCAAAACGGTGAATTTTGAAACTCGTGACGGATTTACCGTTCTACCTTTCAAAACTATTCCGCAAACAAATTTCACCGCCAAACGTGCCGCATTAGAACAGCCATCTGTGAACACTCAGAATGTTTCCACGAAAAACGCCTCAATCAATCAGCGCGTGATTCGTCCGCTCACACCGGCCGGCAACCAAGAGTTGCAGGAACAAATTAACGCGATTCAGTAGCCGCCGGCCAGCGCCGGGCCAACTCCGCAAACCGGCATCGCCGGCAGACGCTCTTGTCGTTGAAACAAAAATCCTGAAGAATTTGGAGCAAGCCTTGCTGTTGCCGGGTCGTCTGAACATACCGGCGCATCACGCGGGTGGTGCCGAATAATTGATGCGTCGCCAGACGCGCCAGATTGTTATCACCAGCCGGTCGGAGCGCAGCGTACTGAGCTTTCGCCTGCGCTTGCAATTTCACATCTTGCCGGCTCACAGCGTAGGCGGCGACAAATGGCAGCACGATGTTGGCGACAATCTCCTGCGCTCGCGCCGCACCGATTAATTCCACCGGTTTCGTTTGCGCTTTACCGCCGAGCGTGAAATGCCGGCTCCAATATTCGTCGCGCACTTGCAGAAAAAGCTTCGCCGGGTCACCGGTGCTTTCAACGGCGGCAATCGCTTTCGCCGCAAAGTTTTCGTGCCGACGCAACAACGCTACCGCCGCGCCGAGCCGCCGGTGGGGATGATTCGCCGGACGAATACCAGCCAGCCGCCACATTTCTGCCGGTAAAATTTTCTCGGCAAACTCCGGTCGTAATTTCCACCACTGCGACCAGAGCCGACGAGCGTAAGCATCATTAGATTTTGCCGCGACTGTTGGCAAAAGGTTACCGGTGCCGAATAGCAACGCCTCCGGTGACCGGCTTTCCGCCAGTGTCGTCAACGGCACGCGCTGCGCCAAAGCGCGGAACACAGTTTTGTTCGCTTTGTAACCAAGCGCTTCCATCCAGCCTTCGTAAAATGCTTGTTCGACACCGGCGCGGTGAATCCATCGAGCAAACCGGCGCATCTTGCCGGCGAAACGTTCGTCGCCGGCGGCGTTGAGCAAACCTTCGACAGATTCTTCCGGTAAAGCGGCCAGTGTCGCAGCGCATTGGCCGGCGTGGTTGCCGACGTTGTGCGGATAAGCGTCGCTATCAATTTCGTCGAAGAGTTGATCAATCGGCGCGGCCAGATGCGAGTGCAGAACAAGCTGAGGAATTTCATC
>CAINDI010000007.1 GCA_903847335.1 uncultured Verrucomicrobiota bacterium
AGAAACTTGTTGCAGTTCTTCGAGCCGCTTGCCGGTCAATGGATCGAACCGGGCCAGATGCTCCACCCGGTCGCCGAAAAACTCAATGCGAATCGCATCTTCGGTATAGCTTGGACAAATTTCCACGGTGTCGCCGCGCACCCGGAAATTACCACGCGTAAACTCGATGTCATTCCGGTTGTATTGCATGTCCACCAACTTCCGGAGGAGATCATCCCGGCTGAGTTCGCTTCCGGCGTTAATCAACGCCATCATCTCAAAATAATCTTCCGGCGAACCGAGACCGTAAATGCACGACACGCTAGCCACCACAATCACATCGCGCCGGGAGAGCAACGCGCTCGTCGTCGAGAGCCGGAGCTTTTCGATTTGCTCATTGATGGCGGAATCTTTAGCGATGTAGGTGTCGGTCTGCGGAATGTACGCTTCCGGCTGGTAGTAATCGTAGTAGCTCACAAAATACTCAACGGCGTTGTGCGGGAAAAACTGTTTGAATTCCGAATACAACTGCGCCGCCAGAGTTTTATTGTGCGAGATGACCAGCGCCGGCCGGTCAAGCTGCTGAATCACATTGGCCATCGTGAATGTCTTCCCGCTACCGGTCACACCCAACAACGTCTGATACCGGTTACCAGCCCGGAGCGACTCGACTAGCGTCTGAATCGCCACCGGCTGATCGCCGCGCGGTTTATATTTGCTGACAAGCTGGAAAGCCATCGCGGCGAACTTAAAGCAAATCAAAGTTCTGAGCAACGGAGGATTTGTCGCCGCTTATCCCGGACGCAAGTGATTGCATTGACCTTGACTGCGCAAACACCTGATACTAAATGATAGTCTTATGAGCTTGAGCTATAAGACGTGGGGCTTGTTGCTGATTTGCACGACCATCGCTGTGTTCGCTTCCATATTCATTGTCCCGTCACCGGGGCCCGGTTCTGGCCCGAAGGAATTTGCTCACACCTTCGGTTATGTTTACCCGCGCATCCTCATTTCAAGTGTACTCGCTTTCTTTTCCGCTGGAGTATTCGCAGGAGGTTTATCTCGGCACGGCAGGCATAGGGTGTCCTGTTTACTTTGGACCCTAGCGGGTGTTGTTCTGTTTCCTGCGCTCTTCCTGATTGTGCTCTACATTCGGATTATCTTTTTGGAGCAGTAGGTATCAATTCGTGAAGCGAAAACGCAACTGAGTCCTACAACGTCTCGCTGAGCCAATTTGCGGTTTCTTTAAGGAGGCGCTGTTCCCAGATGAGCTTGCTGAATGTATGGTCGGCACCAGCGATGATGACTTTCTTCACCGTCCGCTTGCTGGGCTGTAAGGCGCGTTCGTAGAGATTGGAATGTTCCGCCGGGACGGTTTCGTCGGCGCTGCCGTGAACGAGCAAGACCGGGCATTTTGATTTCGCAACCTCGCGCAACGGTTTCATCTCGGCGAATTGCCGGATAAACTCGACGCCCACCAGATTTCCCCAGTGTTCGGTGGTGCCGGTTTGCGCCAGTGATGCGATGGCGTCCGGAGTAGAAAATTCATCGAGAATGCCGCCACCTTCGGCGACCGGTGCCCAGAGCGCGAGCGTTTTGAACCGTTTCGCTTCACGAGCAATCAGATGCGCCGCAATCGCACCGCCAAGACTCATCCCAATTAATCCAAGCCGGCGCAGGTCAATACGTTTGTGGCGTGAAAGACACCGGAGCGCTTCGCCGGCGTCGAGCACTTGCGAGAGAATGGTCATATCCTCAAAGTTACCGGCGCTATCACCGCAACCGCGACAGTCAAATCGCAGACTGGCAATGCCGCGTTCGGCTAGCGCTCGCGATAATTTCACAAACATCCGGTGCGCTTCCGATTTTGTCGCGCCAAAACCGTGGAGCAGCAACGCCGCCGGTACTCGCGCCCGGCCTTCCGGCAAATGCAGCATGCCGACGAGTTGTTGACCTTTACATTCAAAGACGACGGGTGATTCCATGGCCGCATCGTAGCAAGCTCCCCGGCATTGTCAACGCGCCTGCCACCGGCTACACTCCGCGCCTCATGCCCATTCAAACCGATTACCACATGCACACGCCGCTCTGCCAACACGCCGTCGGTCCGCTGGAAGCCTACGTCGAACGCGCCATCGAGCTTGGCCTGCGCGAAATCGGTTTCTCCGATCACAATCCCCTGCCCAACGGCTACGGCGCAAACGTCCGCATGAAAGAAAGCGAACTCGACTACTACGTCCAACGCGTTCTCGATTTGCGATTTCAGTACCGGGGAAAAATCGAAATTCTCCTCGGTCTCGAAATGGATTTCGTTGAAGGTCTGGAAAATTATCTCGCCGAACAAACCACCCGGTATCCATTCGATTACATCATCGGCGCCGTTCATTACCTCGACTCGCAATGTCGGCTCGGCGCATGGAGTCGCGATTGTCCTTACCCGGTGGACGAACAATACGCTCGCTACTTTGCCGGCATTCGCAAACTGGCGCAATCCGGCCTCTGCGACATCATCGCCCATTTCGATGTCGTCAAACGCTCCACCCGGCAACCATCGGAACGCGGTCTCTCCGAGATACCGGTAACGTTGGCAGAAATCAAACGCGCCGGGATTTGCATGGAAATCAACACCTCCGGTTACCGGCACCCCGAATTACCCGAACCGCAACCGTACCCAACCTTACCGGTCGTCGCGGAAGCGATTGCGCTCAGCATTCCGTTGGTGGTCAATTCTGATTCGCACGCACCGGAGCAAGTCGGCTTAGCATTTTCGGGTGTGGAAGGATTTCTTCACCGGAACAATTGCCGTCAACTCGCCCGGTTTGAACGCCGGCAACGCAGCTTTTACACGCTCTGATGCGGGCGGTGTTCGTCGCACCAAGTGACGATGAGATAGAGACCGACGCCAACGCAAATTGCGCTATCGGCGACGTTGAAGGCCGGCCAGTGATGTCCGCGAAATGAAAAGTCGAGAAAATCCACGACGTGTCCATACCGGAACCGGTCAACGACATTTCCAATAATGCCACCGGCAATCAATCCGAGCGCAATTTTACTACCAAGTAAATGACTCTGAAACGACCGTCGAAAAATACAGATGACAATCAGTGTGACCACTGAGATGACGGCAAGAATCAGGTTGGAGTTTTGAAAAAATCCCCATGCCGCACCGGAATTCCCCCAGTTCACCAGTCGAAAAAAATCTTTCGCCACTACCACCGGTAGGTTAGGGTCAATCCGCTGCGTAACCAAAAATTTTGTGAGCTGGTCGAGCAGCGCAATCAGAATGGCGATGGGGGCGATCCGCCTCAAGCTTTGTCTTCTGACTCTTCGCCGTCGCCTTCTTCGTCGGCGGTCTCGCTAAACACCGCCGTCGTTTGTTGCGGATGACGATGATCTTTTTCCACTCCGGACTGACATTGAATACAGAAGCGTGCAAACGGCACCGCTTCGAGGCGTTCTTTGCGAACTAGCTTTTCACACATTTCACAAACACCATAGGTGCCGCCTTCAAGACGCTTGAGCGCTTCCTCAATTTCGTAAAGCGCTTCCTGCTCGTTGGAGACGAGACTCAACGCGAACTCACGATCGAAATTATCTGTACCGGCATCGGCCATGTGCAAGCTGTAACCGCTCAACTCACCGGAAGCATCTTTCGCAGTGCGTTTCAAATTGTCAGTCGCGAGAAAGTTCACACCGTCAATCAAATGGTCGCGCAGTTCCACCAACAACCGTTGGTAACGCGCCATCACTTCCTTGGAGAGTTTTAACGTTTTCGCCGGCGCGTCCGGAGCAATTTTCACCACCGGCTTCGGCTTGGTAACAGCCTTCGGTTTGACCGGTGCCTTAACGACTTTTTTCACTTTAATCGCTTTGGCTGGCTTGATTGTCTTTTTGACTTTGGCTTTGATTTTAATTTTAATTTTCTTTTTCATGGCATCTGAAATTTCCTATTTTCGTTGCGTCACCACTTTCGCACAACGACCGCATACTTCCTGGTGCGCGGAGCTTACTCCTACATCCGTCGTCCACCGCCAACATCGCACGCATTTCTGCCCAGCCGCCGGTGCAACTTTCACTAACAATTCACCGCCGGTCACTGCGCCAATTTTTACCTGCGAAACAATCAAAACTGGTTCCAACAACGAACCCAATCCAGTCAGCAATTCTTGCGTCGCCGTGTTGTCTGGCTGAATCTCCACCTGCGCTTCGAGCGACTTGCCAATCGTGCCGGCTTGCCGGGCTTTTTCCAATTCAAGCGCGACCATCCGCCGTACATCCAATAACTTCGCCCAACGCGCTTCGAGTTCCACGTCGCGTTTTCCCGCTTTCGGAAACGCCGCCAAATGCACCGACTCCGTCATCGCCCCCGGCAGCGCGGTCCAAACTTCTTCCGCCGTGAACGGCATGACCGGCGCCAGCAACTTCGCCAACGTCGCCACCACTTGGTACATCGCTGTCTGCGCCGACCGACGTTCCGGCGCTGAGGTCGCGAATGTGTACATGAGGTCTTTGGTCACGTCAACGTAAAAGCTGGATAATTCCGTCGAGCAAAATGCGTTCACCGCGTGGTACACCCGGCGAAATTCAAATCGCTCATACGCTTCCGTCAATTCCGCCACCAAACCATCCAACCGCGACAGCAGCCACCGGTCGAGTTCGTTCAACTTATCCGCTGGTACCGCGTGCTTCGCCGGTTCAAAATCATAAAGGTTTGCCAGTAAAATCCGGATCGTGTTCCGAATCTTTCGGTACGTCTCGCTGACGCCATCGAAAATTTCATCCGACAACGGAATGTCACCTTGATAATCCTCCGAAGCGATCCAGAGCCGCAACACATCGCCGCCGTATTTATTGATGTAGTCTTCCGCATTCGCCGGTTTACCGGCCGACTTCGAGACTTTCGCTTTCTTACCGGTCTCCGCGACGTGGACAACAATAAAACCGTGCGTCACCACCGTCTTAAACGGCGCGTGCTTTTCCATTGCCATCGCCGTCAAAAGCGACGACTGAAACCAGCCGCGATGTTGGTCGCTACCTTCAAGATAAACATCTGCCGGCCACTTCAGCTCCGGCCGTTGCTTGAGTACCGCCCGGTGGCTCACACCGGACTCGAACCAAACGTCCACGATATCCGGTGACTTCGCCAACTTACCGGAGCCGCACTTCGGACATTTCACATCGCCGAACAACTCCGGCACACTCCGTTCAAACCAAATATCCACACCGTCTTTGACAACCTGTTCCCGGAATTTCAAAATCAATTCCCGGCTCACCAGCGCGTGACCGCAATCTTCGCAACCGAGAAACGGCAACGGCACACCCCACGCACGTTGCCGACTGATACACCAATCCGGTCGCTGTTGAATCGTACCAGCAATGCGATTCTCGCCCCACGCCGGCACCCATTTCACATTCTTCACTTCGGCGAGCGCGGCTTGACGGAGACCTTGGTGGTCGAGCGCAATGAACCATTGTTCCACCGCACGAAAAATAACTGGCTGCTTACATCTCCAACAATGCGGATAAGAATGTTGCACATCCGCGTGACCGGCCAACGCACCGGTGCTACGCAAATGTTCGACGATGGGTTTGTTCGCCTTGAAAACATACTGGCCGGCAAACTGCCCGGCTTCTTCTGTGAAAATTCCACCATCATCCACCGGTGCGAGCGTCGGTAAACCGTACTTCTGGCCAATCTCATAATCTTCCGCGCCGTGACCGGGCGCCGTGTGAACCAAGCCGGTCCCCTGCTCCAACGTCACATACGGCGACAGCACCACCGGTGAATCGCGTTCGATAAATGGATGCCGGGCTTTTACACCTTCCAGTTCGCGCCCCGTCATTTTCTCAATCACGCGCAATTCAACACCGCAAGTTTTGCCGACGGATTCAAGTAAACCTTCCGCCAAAATCCAAACTTCGACACCGGCTTGAGCACGGACATAATCCAAATCTGGTCTTACCGCGATGGCGAGATTCGCCGGTAACGTCCACGGCGTTGTTGTCCAGATGACGGCAAATTCGTTAGTGCGACCGGTGATTGGGAATTTAACGAAGACCGCCGGTGACGTGTGATCGGCGTGTTCGACTTCCGCTTCGGCAAGCGCCGTCCGGCAAGTCGCACACCAATGCACCGGCTTTTTACCTCGATAAACATAACCAGCGCCCACCATATCCGCCAGCGCGCCGATGATTTCGGCTTCGTATTCCGGTGCCATCGTCCGGTACGGATGCGCCCAATCCGCGAACACGCCGCAACGCTTGAACTGCTTCCGTTGGAGGTCAACGTACTTCTCAGCATACGTCCGGCAAAGCTTCCGGAGCTCGGCCTGTGAAATTGTCTTCGCTTTGTCGCCAAGTTCTTTTTTAACCTTGAACTCAATGGGCTGGCCGTGGCAATCCCAGCCTGGCACGTACGGCACTCGATAACCTTGCATCGTCTTATATTTGACGATGATGTCTTTGAGAATTTTGTTCAGCGCAGTGCCAATGTGAACATCGCCATTCGCAAATGGCGGACCGTCGTGCAGCACAAACAGCGGCGCAGATTGCCGTGCGGTTTGAATCTTTTCGTAGAGTTGTCCAGCTTCCCATTGTGCAAGCATCACCGGCTCGCGTTGCGGCAAGCTGGCTTTCATCGGGAACGCCGTTTGCGGAAGGTTCAGCGTCTCTTTGTAATTGATTTCGCCCATGTCAAGGGCGGCGAAAGTAGCACGCAGCCCCAGTCGTGTCAACGCGTGGCGCGTTGTTTCTTACTCTGTGCGAAAAGTAATTTCAGCGAAATGTTCCGGCGAATGACTACTCCCATTTACCGGCGGCCATTGGGATGTGGCGTTGAAGTTTGGAAGTGGCCGGTTCCGAGCAAACAAAACGTGCATCGCCTGACCCACTTGCGGTGCTGGCGTATGGTCGAGTGCAGCCCATGGAATGGCAACTTCAACCGTCCAAGCATCCTCACGCCTGCCGGTTTTCACTTGGAGTCCGACTGCATCCCATTTCTCATCGCGACACTTTGCATCAAATACCGTCCCGCTTGGATTGATGGCGATTTGGTAATAGGTTTTACGGTCGTTGCTTGGATTTAGAAAAATCTCGAAAGAGTCGTCATCCCAAACCTTGCTGTCGTGCTCTGTCTTCCGGCAGGTAATGCCGGTGATGTTTGGTTCGTAAGCCAGTACGCTAACATAGAGATTAGTCTGATCGGCTAGCAACCGGACTTGAGTTTGTTCGGCAACCGCCGGGCCGCGCGGATTCATAAATCCGGTCAATGTTTCAGCTATTTGCCAAACTCGGTCACCAAGATTGCCGTCAATCACCGGTGGTGTCGCAGTCAGTGTGCAGGTGCCAGTCTTGGTCACAAATTCATCCTTCGCGCGACATTGCCGAGTATGCGACAAAAACCACGTGAACAATTGCGGATTGCTCCACGCCAGCTCACTGCATCCATGGCCGACTTCCGGATAAATCGTTAGCTTCGCATTGCCGCCATGCTTATTCAGCAACTCCACAGCGAATTGCTGATAGGCCGGGTCAACAACGTCATCCTTACCACCATGAAACGCCCAGACCGGCACATACCGCAAATTGTCCAATCCGTTTCCCGGCCAACCACACATTGGTGCAATCGCGGCAAATAAATGCGGATACCGAGCGGCAATTTCCCAGGTCGCGCCGCCACCCATACTACCACCGGTTAGATAGACCCGGTCGCAATCCACCCGGTACTTTGCTGAGACGTCCCGGAGAAGTCGCACAACAGCTTCGGGATTCCAGTAATGAAGACGCGGCTCATCCTTCGGTTGAATTTTCCATTGTGGCTGAACAAATATCATCGGCTGCGAAAATTCCTCCGCTCGTTTCCGCAATGAATCCAGCGACGGTCCAATGTCTTTCCCGGATGAGCCGTGTAGATTTAACAATAATGGCCAAGCTTGCGTCGTTGCGCTGTATCCCGACGGCAGCTTCACTACATAATCATATTTTATCGTTTGCTGGTAAGCGCACTCGACCGCGCCAGTTTCCACCAAAGATTCCGCCCGACTCGTCGCCGCGAGTCCGGCAATAAAAATCAACATCGAATAAAATTTCATCGTCATATTTAAGCACGATCAACATTCTTATTACAAAATAATTCGGGTGTCTCGAATACCGGTAAATTAATTACCGGCTGGCGGGTTTTGCCGTTTCTGTTTGCGCAGCGTCAGGCCGGCGCTGATTGCCATCGCAAGACAGTAAATCATCACCGGTGCAGAAATCCACGCCATCGCTCGGCTGAAGGGAATATGTTCATAACCGGGATTAAACCAACCGTCGCGGATACACCAGATTTCCCAGGCCACTAAAAAAAGCGAACCGATTCCGTAGTCGCGAAAGACTTCGTTCGCTGTTGAACGCTGACGGTCGTCGGGAGTGGTCGGCATATGATTCGTTCCGTTAGACCATCATGGCAGAGCGCACCACATTGACCAAAGACCGGTGCTTCCGATCTTTAGCTTTGGGCGCGTCCAGTTCTGCAATTTTTTCCACCGGCAACTGCGTCAGCTCGTATTCCGCCTGCAGCCAATCGTCCGCATCATAGCCATCCAGCCGCCCACGTTGAACATAAAGTTCATAGGCGCGAGCCGCAATTTCAGATTGAGTTGGTCGTGTAACGCTCACGCTGGTAAGCATGAAACATTTTCCACAGCGATGCAAGCTCGAACGGAAGCCGGTTGCTAAGTCGTGGTTTTATTGTTAAACAAGTATTGTATCAGACAAGTATGAAAGCCAAAATTGCTCAGCTTTTTTTTATCCTTCTATTTATTGCAGTCGGCGGTAGCGCATTTTATCTCCTACTCCACACTAGCCATACCAATCAACCTCAACTTCCAGAGCGTCAACCCGGCATGGATCGCCACGGACAAGCCGACACCGTCGAAAGTGTTTCGCCATTTGCCAAAGGGAAACTTGCCACCAGCAACGGCGTACCGTCGGAAATTACCGGTACATGGCCAAAATTTCGCGGAGCGGATGGCGACAACATCGCCACCGGTACCGCGCCACTTGCTCGACAATGGAAAGAACTCTGGCGAATTGATCTCGGCGAAGGTTACGCCGGCGCCGCCATTCACAATGGTCGCGTCTACATTCTCGATTACGACCAAGTCAACCAAACCGATGCGCTCCGGTGCCTCTCGCTCGCCGACGGTCAAGAAATCTGGCGCTTCAGCTATCCGACAAAAATCAAACGCAACCACGGCATGAGTCGCACCGTACCGACGGTCACCGACCGATATGTCATTGCGTTCAGTCCGAAATGCCAAATCATCTGCCTCGACGCTCTAACCGGTCAACTCCAGTGGGGACTCGACCTCGTCAAAGAATTTAACGCCGAAATTCCGCAATGGTACGCCGGCCAATGTCCGCTCGTCGATGGTGACCGGGTCATTCTCGGCACCGGTGATGACGCGTTACTCATCGCGGTTGAACTCGCCACCGGCAAACTTATCTGGAAATCGCCAAACAGACACGATTGGAAAATGACTCACTCCTCCATCGTTCCCATCGAATTCGCCGGCCACCGGCAATATCTTTATTGCGGCAGCGGTGGCATCGCCGGTATCGCCGCCAACGATGGTCGTCTACTCTGGGAAACTGATGCCTGGCAGATTTCCATCGCCACCATTCCCACGCCGATACCGGTGGGCGATGGTCGAATTTTTCTTTGCGGCGGCTACAACGCCGGCAGCCTGATGCTGCGCCTCACCGAATCCGCCGGCAAGATTGAACCGCGCATTGAATATCGCTTGCCGGCCACCGAATTTGGTTCCACCCAGCAAACACCGATTCTCTACCGGAACCACATTTACGGCGTTCGTCCCGACGGCCAATTCATCTGCCTCGATCTCTCCGGTAAAACACTTTGGACGAGCGGCGTGACGACCCGCTTTGGTCTCGGCCCCTATCTGATTGCCGGCGAGCAAATTCTCATCCTCAACGACGACGGCTGGCTCACACTTGCCGAGGCAACACCGGCGGCGTATCGTCCGGTCGCACGCGCTCGCATCCTGACCGGTCACGACGCTTGGGCGCCGATGGCATTCGTTGCCGGTCGCCTGCTGGCGCGAGATTTAACACAAATGGTTTGTCTCGATATGACGGGAGGAAAATAATGAATCGCCGCGATTTTTTGACCACGAGCGTCGCCGGCATTTTACCGAACTGGCTGCTCAAAGAAGAGAAACCGCCACTGGACGACCGCTTCAATTATGATGTCAGCGCCTTTGCCCACACCGACCCGGCCTTGTTGCGCTACAATGAAACCGGTCACTTCCCCACCGGTTTTCGCGAACCGAAATGCCTCGCCGTTACCGGTAATAACATTCTCGTCGGCGGCGACCGCGCCATCAAAACTTTCGACGCCACCGGTAAAGAACAAGCCGCGCTTACGGTTACAGCCTTACCGCATGCCGTTGCCGGTAACTCCGATGGAATGATTTGCGTAGCGTTTCAAAATCATTTCCAAATCTTCGGCAAACTACCGGTGACGAGCGAAACCTTCGGCG
Source organism: uncultured Verrucomicrobiota bacterium (assembly GCA_903847335.1). Lineage (GTDB taxonomy): Bacteria > Verrucomicrobiota > Verrucomicrobiia > Palsa-1439 > Palsa-1439 > CAINDI01. Next base: position 10,524 of record CAINDI010000007.1, read on the forward strand.
AACGCGCTGACTTGACCGGGATTGCGGTGTCCGGTGAAAACATTTTTGTCGCCGATGCCGGAAATCGCCAAGTCGTGCGCTGCGATCTCACCGGTAAGATTCAGTCACGGATTAAAGGCTTTGCTGTGCCAAGTCCGTATTTTGATTTACACGCCGGAGCGGATGACTTGCTCTGGGTTGTCAACCCCGGCAAGCATCGCATTGAAGCTTATAATCCAGACGGCACACTCGAATTGTCATGGGGCGAAACCGGAATGAGTATCGAAGGTTTCTGTGGCTGCTGCAATCCGGTTTATTTCACGCGGTTGGCAGATGGTCGATTTATTACCAGCGAAAAAGGTCTGAATCGAATCAAAATCTACAGCGCGACCGGTAAATTCCTCGGTGTCGTCGCCGGTGTCGAACATTTGGTAAAAGATTTGGAACTCGCAAAACAAGCGTGCACAAACTGCCAAATCGGTTTTGGTTTTCCGGTCGCATGCGACGCCGCCAATCGCGTTTTCACGCTCGACCAAACCACGCGCGACATTCGCATTTTCACACCGAAAGCCGCATGACCACGCCACCTCTCAACCGTCGTTCTTTTCTCCGGGCACTTTGGCTCGCCAGTCTTGGCGCGCTGGCGGTGATTTTATTCCGTCGTTCCTGTCCCGGTAGCGGTGCGTGCGGCGGTTGTAATCAATTTAACGGTTGCTCGTTACCGTGGAAGAAAACGCA
>CAINDI010000008.1 GCA_903847335.1 uncultured Verrucomicrobiota bacterium
CGAACGCCGGTTCCAACAAATTCTCCTCATTGATCCCTACAATGCCGATGCTCAGGAAATGCTCCGGATGGTTTCAGTTTCCCGCGAGCCCAGCACACGCAATGGCGCGGCGGCTTCCCGAACTCGAATGATTTGGCAGGCTGACAACGCGTGGTTGCTGCCCACCGGTGGTGAAGTCAAGCGTCCCGAAGAGGAAAGCAGCGCGACGCGCTTGCAAACGACTGCGATCAATCAATCCATTATTCAAAAACTGAATAGCATCAGGTTTCCGCAAATTAATTTCCGTGAAGCTTCGCTGGTGGATGTAATTACACATCTAAGCGAACAAAGTCGCAAGCTTGATCCGACCGGCGAAGGTGTCAACTTTGTCTTCGGTCCGGGAGTTGAAGCCACAACGGCTGCGCCCGCCGCTGCCGAAGGTGGCGCTGCGCCAGCTCCGGCGGCCACCGGGAACACAGCCTCGTGTTCCATCTCGCTGAACGTGAATAATATTCCGATGATTGACGCCTTAAAATATATTACGAAGGCGGCAGGTTTGAAATATCGAGTGGAAAGCAGTGCGGTCGTGCTTCTTCCTCCCAATGCGCCAACGGAGGAAATGATCACCAAGACCTATGCAGTTTCGCCAGGCGTCTTCACTAAATATGCGGGAGCACCGGCGGCGGATGCGGCCGGCGGTGGTGGTGGAATCGAAAAAATGGGCAGCGGAAACAGTACGGCAGTTACCACGATTGATCTCCAAGTGGTGTTCAAAGGTGCCGGTGTGTTTTTCCCAGACGGTTCAAGTATTACCTACAATGACCGAACCAGTAAGGTGATTATCCGCAATACACCTGAAAATATTGAGAACTTTGAAAAGATTTTGCCCAGTTTTGATGAACGGCCATCGCAGGTCGAAATTGAAGCCAAGTTTATTGATATTGCCCAGACGGATTTGGATGAGTTGGGCTTTCAATGGGGCGTCGGACAATATAGTACCGGTAGTTTTGGACTAAGCGGAGCAGGCGGAACTCTGACCGGTGGCGGTGGTTCAACACTCAATAACGTCACCGGCGGATTACGTAATGACAGCTCGATACCCGGTAATCCACTTTCAACTTTAATTGGAGGTGCGGCAGCAGCAAGCCCGCAATTGTTTGCGCTGAATGGAATTCTCACTAATCCTCAATTTCAAATGACACTGAGCGCCTTGGCCCAAAAGCAATCCACAGATGTTTTGGAAGCACCGAAGGTCACCACAATTAGCGGTCAAGCCGCTACAATCAAGGTGGTGCAGGAATTCATCTATCCGAGCGATTATACGGCACCGCAAGTCAGTGCCGGTTCAAGCGGTGGCAATGCAGCAATTACTCCGTCTGTTCCGTCGGCTTGGAAAACCAAAGAGGTGGGTGTGATTCTCAATGTTACGCCGACTGTCAGCGCCGATAAATATACGATTGACCTAGCCCTCAGTCCGCAAACAACGGACTTTCTAGGATTCATTGATTACAGTCCCGGTAATGTTGTGAGTGGGAATGAAACAGTTCCATTCAAAATTCAAATGCCACTATTTGCGACACGGCAGATTATCACTCGCGTAAATATTTGGGACGGACAGACAGTTGTCTTGGGCGGTCTCATCAAAGAAAACGTCCAAAAGATTGATGACAAAGTTCCATTTCTCGGTGACTTGCCAATCTTAGGCCGGTTATTCCAGAGCAAAGTTACCAACAAACAGAAGCAAAATTTATTGGTCTTCGTAACGGTGCGGTTGATTGGCCCGGATGGCACGCCGATTCACAGAGATGTCGGCCGTGGTGGTGCCCGGTAACCGCCTCAATATTCAGTAGCTTTTTGAGACTGGCGTTATGACTGCGCCACTCTTACTAATCGATGCCTACGCCGTGATTTACCGGGCGTTTTACGGCATTCGCCAGTTAACCGGTCCCACCGGAGCGCCAGTGAATGCCATCTATGGTTTCACCAAGATGCTCCGGAAGTACTTGGCCGAATATCGGCCTACTCATTGCGCCGTTGTTTTTGATTTGGGTGCGCCACATCAGCGATTGGCGGTTTTGCCAAGTTACAAAGCGCAACGCCCACCGACACCACCTGATTTGAAAATGCAGTTGCCGGCGATTCGTGAAATGTTAAGTGCGCTCCGGTTACCAGTGGTGGAATGTGACGGTGAAGAGGCGGATGATGTGATTGCCACTCTCGCGAGTCGCGCAGCACAGGCCGGTCAGTCGGTCTTGATTGTCAGTAATGACAAAGATTTTGCACAATTAGTGAATGACCGGATTTGCCTGCTCCAGTCCGGTAACAAACTGGACACGGTGGTCGATGCGAATGTCGTGCAAACGAAATACAGTGTCCGACCGAATCAGATTGTGGATTTATTCAGTCTGATTGGCGACCATGTGGATAACATTCCCGGTGTGCCCGGTGTTGGCGAAAAAACCGCGGCCGATTTACTCCGCCAGTTTGATATCCTTGACGCTTTACTGGTGCGGACTGCCGAAATCGCGCGGCCGAAATTGCGGGAAACGATTCAGACTCACGCTGAGCGGATTCGACAGAACCGTCAGCTCATTCAGCTCCGGCAGGATTTGGTTCTACCGGTGGCGTGGGAAGATTTGAAGGCGCAGCCGCCCAACTATCCAGCCTTGCTGGCGGCGGTTCAAGCCCACGGTTTCAAATCCTTACTGAAGGAACTTCAGCACGAAGCCCGGCAAGGCGACGATTTGTTCGCGCAGTTCTGATTACTGTGCGCCGAGCTGGGTGATGACGCTGATCAATGGCATGAACATCGCAATGACGATGGTGCCGACAATGACCGCGAGGAACACAATCATGATGGGTTCCAGCATAGAAGTCAGCGCGGCGACGGCGTTATCGACTTCGTCGTCGTAAACATCGGCAATCTTCATCAACATGTCCGGTAGCGCACCGGTTTCTTCGCCGACTTCCACCATACTGACCACCATCGGCGGAAAAACTTTTGTAGATTGCATCGGTTGTACGATGCGTTCGCCTTCTTTGACGGAGTCGTGGATTTGGCCGACCGCTTTGGCAATCACGGCATTTCCGGAGGTTTCGCGAACGATGTTCAGCGCTTGCAAAATCGGCACGCCGCTGGCGATGAGCGTACCGAGTGTGCGGGTAAAACGCGCGATGCCGACTTTCTGGAGCAGCGATCCGAAAACTGGCGAACTGAGTTTGACCTTGTCCAAAACATACCGGCCTTTGGTGGTTTTGCCCCAAATTTTGATGAAAATAATCAGGCCGACAAGGACACCAATGACAATCAGCGCTTGATCTTTAATCAGATTGCTCGCGCCGATGACGAATTGAGTCAACGCCGGTAAGGGTGCGCCTTGTAAGAGGTCGCGAAAAATTTCTTGGAACTTCGGCACAATGACAATCATCAAGAATGTCATGATTGAGATGGCGACAAAAATTACCACCGACGGATAGACCATTGCGGAGATGACTTTGTTTTTTATTTTCTGAGCTTTTTCTTGGAAGTCAGCTAACCGGGACAAGGTGACATCCAGTACGCCGCCGGCTTCACCCGCGCGAACCATGTTCACAAATAACCGGTTAAAAATTTTCGGATGTTGCGCCATTGCCTCGCTGAAGGTGCTACCGGATTGCACCGAATCCGAAATCGTTGAAATTGCGCGCTGAAGTGCCGGATTCTTTTCGCCTTTTCGTAACACTTCTAATCCGCGCAGAAGTGGTAAGCCGGCATCAATGAGTGTGGCGAGTTGGCGGGTGAAGGCGGTCAGAACTTTAGATTTTACCTTACCGCCGCCGAGCGAAAGTTTCATCTTCTTACCGGCGACTTTGCGAGTTCCGGCGCGGGCGGCCGGTGCGGTCACTGCGGGTTGACCGCCATCTTTACCGGCTTCGACGATACTGGTGGTGAAATATCCCATCTCCCGGAGGCGGCTGTACGCTGTGGTTTGATTTTCACTTTCCAAAGTGCCGGTGACTTCTTTACCTTTGGCATCCATTGCAACGTAATTAAATTTTGGCATAGGTCAGATTTCCTAGGTATATTTTAACACTTCTTCGACTGTGGTAACACCATCCAGAATGCTGCGAATTCCGTCTTCGCGCAAGGTGCGCATGCCTAACTCCAATGCCTTGGCGCGAATCACACCGGCGGGCGCGCGGATGTTAATCAATTCTCGCACTGGTTCGGAAACGATTAACAATTCAAATAAACCTTTGCGGCCTTTGTAACCGGTTTCATTACATTCGACGCAACCTTTGCCGTAATAAAACGGTCGGTCGGTCACATCCGCACGAGTGAGTCCAAGTTCGGCCACCACGGCATCCGTGGGTTCATACGCGACCCGGCAACGTTTGCAAACTGTGCGGACGAGACGCTGCGCAAGAACCGCTTCCAACGTCGAGGAAATCAAAAACGGCTCGACACCCATGTCAATCATGCGGGTGACTGCGCCGGAAGCGTCATTGGTATGCAAGGTAGTGAAAACTAAATGGCCCGTCAGCGATGCTTGAATACTAATTTGCGCAGTTTCCAAATCGCGCATTTCACCGACCATGATGATGTCGGGGTCTTGTCGGAGGAACGCGCGGAGAGCGCGGCCAAAGGTCATCCCAATCGCTTCATTGACCGGCACCTGCATGATGCCTTCGATGTCGTATTCGACTGGGTCTTCGGCAGTCAGAAGTTTGAGATCAATGGTATTAATGCGTTTGAGACATGAATACAAAGTCGTCGTTTTACCGGAACCAGTTGGACCGGTCACAATGAAAATTCCATTAGGAATGTGAATTACCTCGGTCAACTTTTCCATTAAATCCGCCGGCATTCCGAGGCTTTCGAGTTCCAGATTCACCACCGTCCGGTCCAAGACGCGGAGCACGACAGATTCGCCAAATTGGGTCGGCAAAGTTGACACGCGCAAATCCACTTGCCGGCCTGCGACTGGTAATTGAATACGGCCATCTTGCGGTAACCGGCGTTCGGCAATGTTCAGCGCCGACATAACCTTGATGCGCGAAATTACCGGTAGCGCCAAATGTTTCGGCGGCGGTGCCATTTCATAGAGCGCGCCGTCCACGCGATACCGGATTTTGAATTCATCTTCAAATGGTTCGAAATGGATGTCACTGGCCCGGTCTTGAATCGCTTGGAAAAGAATCAGATTCACAAACCGAACAATCGGCGCTTGATTGGCTAAGCTTTCCAGAGCCGCGGCGCCTTGGGCGCCATCACTCTCCGCCGTTTTATCCAGCTCCGATTTAGCGAGCTGGCTTTCCATGTCCTGGAGAACGTCTTTGAGCGAACCGCTTTCTTCGCTGTAATACTTCGCGATGATGCTTTCAATTTGCTTCGGTGGTGCCAGCGTAAGGTGGACATCTTTACCAAGAACAAAGGTCAGCTCTTCTGCCAAGAAAGAATTGTAAGGATCAAGTACGGCGACGGTAATCGAACTAGCGGTCGCTGAAATTGGTACCGCGCCGTACATCCGGGCGGCACTGGACGGCATCAAGCGCAATACCGCCGGTGGGATCTCGATATCTTCGAGCTGCATGAAGTCCATGTTCAAATGCAGCGCGAGTGCTTGCAGCAACTGCTCTTCAGTCATGAAACCGAAATCAACGATGATTTGTGAAAGTGGCTTACCGGTGCGTTCGTGCTCACTTTGAAGCTCGGCCAACTGCGCTTCGCTAACCAACTCCCGGTCGCGCAGTAATTCGGTTAAGATGGCACTTTCACTTTCAAACATGGCTTATTTTCTCCGCCCGGTTTGTTCTTCTTGCAGCTTTGTCACAATCGCCTGCGGATCTTGCGACTTGGTGATCAAGTCACCATAAGTAATCATTCCGCGTTCGTACAGCGACATCAAATTTGAGTCCAAAGTCACCATGCCATACTTCGCACCGGTCTGAATATCCGACGTAATCCGGAAGGTCTTATTATCGCGGATAAGCGCCTGAATTGATGGCGTCGAAATCATGATTTCAAAACCGGCGACGCGCCCCTTCGCATCCGCTCGGACCATCAGCAATTGCGAAATAACCGCGAGAATCGACGACGCCAACTGCGTCCGGATTTGTTCCTGTTGATCAGTCGGGAATGCATCCACAATTCGATCTACCGTGCGCGCCGCACCGGTCGTATGCAAAGTGGCGAAAACCAAGTGGCCGGTTTCTGCCGCTGTGATCGCGGCTTCCATGGTTTCGAGATCGCGCATTTCACCGACGAGCATTACGTCTGGGTCCTGCCGGAGGCCGCGCTTTAACGCCTCGGCAAAACTTGGCACATCCACGCCAATTTCACGTTGGGTAACGATACTTTTCTTGTGTGGATGATAGTATTCCACCGGATCTTCAATCGTGATGATGTGGTGATCGCACTCTTGGTTGATGATGTTAATCATCGAGGCCAAGGTTGTCGTCTTACCGGAACCAGTCGGACCGGTGACCAAAATCAAACCACGTGGTCGGAACAACAAATCTTTGATCGACGGCGGTAAACCAATCTGTTCGAGCGTCAAAAGTTTGTTTGGAATCTGGCGCAAGACAAGACCGTGGTTGCCGCGTTCCTTGAATGCGCTAACCCGAAACCGGGCTTGGTCGCCAAACGCAAAACCAAAATCCGTGCCACCATTTTCACGAACTTTTTGCAGATGCGCGTCGGAGGTAATGGCTTTCATCAGCGACTCCGTGTCTTCCGGTAGCAAGGCCGGCATGTCTAATTGCACCAGCTTGCCGTGCAACCGAATAACCGGCGGTACGCCGACACGGATGTGTAGGTCGGATCCGCCTTCATCCACCATAATCTGCAACAAATCATCCATTGCCACGTTCATGCTCATGCGTTAATTCCTAATTTTCATCGCTCGACGTGATTGAAATGACTTCCTCCGGCGTGCTAACGCCGGCCATGATTTTCCGAACGCCATCTTCGCGGAGTGTGCGCATTCCGAGTTCGCGCGCTTGTGTCCGGAGGACATTTGACGGCACGCGTTCGTAAATTAACCGGCGCATTTCTTCGTCCACAAAAAAGATTTCGTAAATTCCGGTTCGGCCTCGGTAGCCGGTTCGCGAACAATCCGTGCAACCGCGCCCTTTGAAAATCGTCGTCTTTTCCAACTCTGCCGGGTCGATGTTCAACGTCTTCATTTCGTAATCGGTCGGCTTATATGGCTCTTTGCATTTTGGACAAATCCGACGAATCAACCGCTGCGCCATGATTGCGCGCGTTGCCGAAGCGACGAGAAATGGTTTCACGCCAATGTCGATGAGACGGGTGACTGCCGACGGCGCATCGTTGGTGTGCAGTGTCGAAAATACCAAGTGACCGGTGAGCGCGGATTGCACGGCGATGTTGGCGGTTTCCAAATCGCGAATTTCACCAATCATGATGATGTTAGGCGCTTGCCGGAGGATGGATCGCAACGCAGCGGCAAAGGTGAGATTGATGTCGGCGTTGACCTGCACCTGATTGATGCCGGGTAACTGATATTCCACCGGGTCTTCCACGGTGATGATTTTCCGGTCCGGTTTATTAATGGTATTGAGACAGCCGTACAGCGTCGTCGTCTTACCGGAGCCGGTCGGACCGGTAACGAGGAAAATTCCATCCGCCGATGTGATAATTTTGCTGATCAATTCTTGCTGGTCTGAGAAAAATCCTAAATCGCCCAAGCCGAGTAGAAGGCTGCTCTTGTCGAGAATACGCATGACAATGCTTTCGCCGTGATTCGTCGGCAGTGCCGAAACGCGCAAATCCAGCGTCCGTCCCATGACCGGAACCTGAATGCGTCCGTCCTGCGGCACGCGTTTCTCAGCGATGCTCATGTTGGACATGATTTTCAACCGGCTGATGATGGACGGTTGCAATCGCTTTGGCGGGCTATCCACTTCGTGCAGTACACCGTCAATCCGGTACCGGACGCGGAGCCGTTTTTCCAGCGGTTCAATGTGAATATCGCTGGCACGATCCCGGTACGCTTGCATGATGACCAACTGAACGAGCTTGATGATCGGCGCATCGGCTTCGGTCTCGGTGACATCGTCAATTTTCGTTGCCGCCGCCGTTTTGCCCTGCGCTCCGAGGTCAATTTCGCCCTCGGTAATATCTTGCAACATGTTTTCGACGGTATCATCGGTCGTGCCGTAGTACCGGCTCAACGAAGCTTCGATTTCCGGCAGCGTCGCCACCACCGGCTCCACGTTAATCTTGAGAATGTACCGGAGGCTGTCCACCGTATCCACGTCCATCGGATCGCTCACTGCGACGGTCAACGTGTTATCGTGTTTATAGACTGGGACGACTTTGTAACGCCGGGCGACCGACTTCGGCACCATCGCAATGACTTCATCGGGAACGCGGTATTCCGCCAGTTGGATGAAATCCATTCCGAATTGACCGGCGAGCGCCTTGGAAACATCCACGTCGGAAATTTTTCCACCTTTGAGCAAGGCTGCCAAAAGTCCCACACCGCCGAGTTTGGTCAACTCGCGTGCCTTGAGAATGTCGTCTTGCGTGACAAGACCGACATCGTGGAGAATTTGAACTACATATTCGTCTTGGGCTGCCATATCCTTCGCGAGAAAGTAATCTGACTCTACCGCTTGCACCGGAAGGCGTCAAGCGCTGTGCAGTTTTTTTGCAAGAATTTCACCCACCAACTGGGGATTCGCTTTTCCCTTGCTCAACTTCATCACCTGACCGACCAACGCATTCACCGCCGCTTTATTACCGGCCTTGAAATCCGCTACCGACTTCGGATTGCCGGCGATCGCTTGTTCACAAAAAGCTTCCAGCGCACCGGTATCGCTCACCTGCGCCAAACCTTTTTCCTGAATGATAATTGCCGGACTCTTGCCGGTGGTTAGCATCGCCGCAAAAACGTCTTTCCCTTGCTTACCGCTAATCTGACCAGCATCAATCGCCGTTACCAACTCGCCAATCTGTGTCGGCTGAATCGGTGTGGTGGTGATGTCTGAAACGCTCATCATCCAATTCGCCACCGCTTTCGGATTCTTACCAGCCGCTTTCTCGAAAAATTTTGCCAACGCCGCATTCGCCACCAACACCCCGGCGTCATATTCCGGTAAACCGTATTGGTAAATAAACCGTTGTCGCCTTGCCTCCGGTAGCTCTGGCAACAATTTTTGGATTTCCGCCAGCATTGCGTCGCTCACCGTTACCGGCATTAAATCCGGTTCCGGGAAATACCGGTAATCATGCGCGTATTCCTTCGTCCGCATCACAGAGGTCTTACCAGCTTCGTCATCCCACCGGCGTGTTTCCTGAAAGATTTTCTCACCGCGACCGAGTGCCGCAATTTGCCTTGGAATTTCATACTCCAGCGCGCGTTTCACACCGGAAATCGAATTCATGTTTTTGATTTCGACTTTCTCGCCAAATTTTTCCTGACCGACCGGTCGCACCGATACATTGCAATCGCAACGCAATTGACCTTTTTCCATGTCGCAATCGCTCACGCCACCGGTAATCAAGATTTCCTTCAGCGCCGTCAGATATGCAAACGCGTCTTCCGGTGAGCGCATCTCCGGCTCGCTGACGATTTCCATCAATGGCGTTCCGGCCCGGTTAAAATCCACGCCGGAGGTTGTGTCGAAATGAAAACTCTTGGCGACATCCTCTTCCAAATGAATCCGCGTCACGCCGAGTTTCTTACCAGAAATCTGCACCGCACCGCCCAGGCATAGCGGCAAATCATATTGTGAAACCTGATAATTCTTCGGCATGTCCGGATAGAAATAGTTTTTTCGGTCCCACTTCGAAAACTGTGTAATTTTGCAGCCAATCATCAAGCCGGACAAAATCGTTTTGCGCACCGCTTCCGCGTTCATCACCGGCAACACACCAGGATAACCGAGGCAAACCGGGCAGACGCGTGTGTTCGGTTCCGCGCCAAATTCCGTCGCGCAACCGCAGAATAATTTGCTCTGCGTCTTGAGCTGCACATGGACTTCTAGGCCGATGACCGCTTCGTAGTTCACAGCGCTGGCCTTTCCTTGTGCCACGGCGTTGACTGTTCGTAAGCGTGTGCCACGCGCAACAGCGTAGTTTCATCGAATGCCTTGCCGATGAGTTGTAATCCAATCGGCAACTTTGGTTGCGCCGTGAAACCGCACGGCAAGCTCAGCCCGCAGTTACCGGCGAGATTCACGCTGATGGTGAAAATATCAGAGAGGTACATTTGCATCGGATCATCTACGCGCTCGCCAATCTTAAATGCCGGTGTCGGTGAAGTCGGTGCGACGATGGCATCGCACTTCTGAAACGCCTGCTCGAAATCGCGGCGAATCAACGTCCGCACTTTTTGTGCCTTCAAATAATAGGCGTCGTAGTAACCAGCACTTAGCGCGTATGTGCCGAGGATAATTCGGCGTTTGACTTCCGGACCGAATCCGGCGCCGCGCGTTTTGCTGTAAGTTTCTAGCACATCCGCACCGCGAACCCGCGCGCCGTACCGGACGCCGTCAAACCGCGCGAGATTCGCACTCGCCTCGGCCGTTGCGATTAAATAATAAACCGCTACCGCGTAATCGGTGTGCGGCAACGAAATCTCCACGACTTCTGCGCCAAGCGATTCGAGTTGCTGGATTGCTTTACGCACCGCCGCTTCAACTTCCTGGTCCATACCGGCGATGAAATATTCTTTCGGCAAACCGATGCGTAAACTTTTCACACCGGCGTTCAGTTTTTCCCGGTAATCGGGCACCGGTGCCGGTACGCTGGTTGAATCGAGTGAATCATGACCGGCAATTACACTGAGCATTAGCGCTGAGTCCTCGACAGTTTTCGTGAATGGCCCGATTTGGTCGAGCGACGACGCAAACGCTACGAGACCATACCGGGAGACGAGGCCGTAAGTTGGTTTCAAGCCAACGCAGCCGGTCAGTGCGGCCGGTTGACGAATTGAACCACCGGTGTCACTGCCCAGCGATGCAATCGCTTCATGACCGGCGACTGCCGCCGCGCTACCGCCACTGGAACCACCGGGAATGCGTTCCAAATCCCACGGATTGCGAGTGATGCCCCACGACGAATTTTCCGTCGAACTGCCCATGGCAAATTCGTCCATGTTGGTGCGTCCCAGCAAAATTGCGCCGGCGTTGCGGAGTTGTCGGATGACGGTGGCGTCATAAACGGAAGTATGACCGTGTAAAATTTTTGAGGCGCAAGTGCAAGGCTGACCGGTGACGTTGAGGACATCCTTGATTGCGACCGGTATTCCACCTAGTGGTTTGGTCAAGTCGGCTGTGTCGGCTTGTGCAAGCGCATCGTCGGGATTCAGCCAGAGGTAAGCTTTGAGTTTACCGTCCACGGCCTGAATCCGGTCGAGCATGGCTTGCGTGAGTTGCCGGGCGGAAATTTCGCCGCGCTGAAGTTTAGCGCGCAAGCCGGTAATGGTGTTGATGTGTAAGCTCATTCGACAATCTTCGGCATGATAATGAGGCCGCGAGCAGATTCGGGAGCATTTTTGAGAACCAGCGCCGGGTCGATGGATGGACGCGATTCATCAGGGCGGAGCACATTCGTCAGCGGTACAGCGTGGGCGGTCGGTTCGACACCGGTGACGTCCACTTCGCTGAGTTTGGCAACGTAGGCGAGCATGTCTTTGAGCTGCGCCGCAAATTTTGTTTTCTCGGCGTCGGTCAACTCGAGACGTGCCAAGTGCGCGACGTGGTCGATATTAATTCGATTGGTGTCTTCCGGCATGACGGCGGAGTGTAGAGGGCGCAGCGAGTTGGCTCAAGAAAAATTGCCGGGAAGATTTTACTCGGCGAATGCGCCGTAGCCGAAGAATAGTGAGCTGGGTTGTTTGAAGCCGGGAAGATTGACATACGCTTGGGCAAGGAGATGCCGGCCGGTATCGAGCTTGGCGAGCGCTTCGTTGGCGGCATCCCGGACTACGCTGCTGCGGTCGGTAAGTGCTTGGCGTAAGAGCGGGGAGGCCAGCGGATCACCAAGTCTGCCAAGTGCCCAGATGATAGCGCCGCGGACATTGCATTGCAGGTCGTAGGTTTGGTGCAACATGCCGGAAGCTGCCCGGTCGCTGATGACGACTTGGTTGAGGTAATCAGTTTCGAATGGTGCGGCGGTATAAAAATCTTTTATCAATGCGAGAAGTGGGCCGAGTGCTCGGCGATCACCAATCTGACCGAGTGCATAAGCGGAGACGGCAAGTAGGCGAGGGTCTTTCGCTTGTAGGCCGTTTTCAATAATCGGCACAACGGCTTCGCTAGCATGCCAATCGCCTAAAATTTTGATAGCTTCGGCTTTTTGGGCTACTAATTCTAGGCCAGACAGTACCGGTGAGAGCGGGCGGCTCGTCCCAATAACCAGACCGTGACCTTCGATTTGTCGAGCGCCGGTGGATTCACCTCCCGGAGTTTGGCGAGTCAGGACATCCACCAATGAACCAATGGCACTGCGGTCGCCAATTTTGCCGAGTGCTTCAACAGCGGCGCTGCGCACGTACCGGTTTTCATCGAAGATGAGCGTGGCAATTTTGTTTGCAAAGCGTTTTTCACCCAGCTCACCAAAAAAACGTGCAGTTGCTGCACGCACATGCGGATCGGCGTGGACTAGCTTTTCAGTCAGGCGATCCGCTTGCACGTATTGGCGAAGTTTGCACAGCGCGGTCACAGCGGCGAGTTGCACGCTGTCAACCGGATCGCCCAATGCGCCGATAACGGTGGCGACTTCAGTGGCACCGCCGATCTTGCCGAAAATTTCGATGATATGTTGCCGGACTTCAGGATTTGTATGATGGCTGGATGTAGCCAAGAGCGGCAGAATGGATTTAAGCCGTAAGCCCAAAATAGCCTGCGTGGCGTAGGTTGCCAAACTCCGGTTATTACCGGTCAAAACACGAACTAATCCGTTGAGTGCGCGTTCGTCATCCGCCAATCCTAATTCTTGGAGAGCAAAAATAAAGGCAAGATCATCGGATTTTAATTTTGCAAAAATCGCATCGGTGGTAGCGGTTCGATCGGCTTGGAGTTTTTGCACAAGTGCCGCTAATGCTTTTGCCGCGGCTGCTCGGGTTTGCCAATCCACATCGTCAAGTGCAGCGACTAAGGGAGCCACGGTCGCGCTGTTGCCTAGTTTGCTGAGCACGATGGCGGTTGTACGTCGAACACGCGCACTAGAATCTTGAAGCCGCTGGCTCAAGGCAGTTAATGCACGCTGACTTCCGCACGAACCGAGCGCAGTCACTGCCTGCCAGCGGACTAAATCATCGGAATCCGAAAGCGCTGTGATTAGGTCGGATTCCACAGATGGATTGTGAAGGCGCGCCAAGGTTTCGGCAGTCAGACGGCGCACATTGGCTCGCGGGTCTTTTAACCCAGATACATCGGGAGTGACCGGTGTTGACTCGTTTAACCGACCGATGGCCCAGACTGCCATCATGCGGACGGCTTCGTTGTCGTCGAGTAGTAAATTCCACAATATCTTTGCGCCATCAGGCATTCCTAGTGGAGCTAATAGTTGTGCCGCAATCATGCGGACTTCAGAGTTTTTATCAGTCGCCAACACTGTCAAGCTTGTGAGGGAATCGCTAGGTTGGGTAAGTTGCGCCTCAACAATACTAACGGCAGGAGTGGAATAGGATTGTTTGGAAAGTAAATCTTTAGCTACCGTCTTTAAGTCAGACGAAAGCTGCTCGGCTTTACAATTCCAAACTACGCTGGGCAACAAGACCCAAATATACAGCCAGTGTTTCATAAAACTCCACACTGCGGCGGACTTCATGGCCCGCAACTGCAGCCTATGCTGCATCACTACAATTTCAGTCTAGTCACGTTAAATTGAAATGCAAGCGATTTTTTTAACCGTATCAAGCCGGTTGTTTTGTACTCAATTTGACTTTTTCCTTGCCGGGACGAGTTAGATGGCGATATTTGATTCTATGGACACTCCAGCATCTCCACTAACGACCCAACCGCAGGGTCCCGGTGTCCGTCAACTGATAATTGTTGTTGTCATTCTTGTTGTTGGCCTTGTGCTCACCACGTTAACGGCAGATGTAACGCGTGGCGGTGAGCCTGGAATCCGGTTAATCAATGATCATCCGTTTTTACCGGAGACTGCCGGTGTGTGGAAAGGAAGTGCGCAGAGCGGGTTGACCGAAGACGAACGCGCTGTTTTGCCTCCCGACACTGAAAAAGCTGCTCGAATTTACACCAACGCCACCGGCCAAGCGGTTTTCTGTTCCATTGTCTTAGCTGGTCGCGATGTTACTAGTATTCATCGTCCGGAAGTGTGTCTCACCGGCCAAGGTTGGAAATTGAATCCCGCCCAAACCGAACGAATTAACACACCAGCCGCTCCCGGTGGCGTCCTCCGCGTGTCGCGCATGAATGCCAGCAACACGATCCAATTAAAAAATGAGCATTCCGCACAGGTCTATGCCGTCTTCGCTTACTGGTTTATTGGTCATGCGCGAACGACTCCGTATCACTGGCAGCGGATTTGGTGGACAACTCTAGATCGTGTTTTTCACAATCGTAATCACCGGTGGGCCTACTTTTTATTAGATTCAATCGTTTCCCCAGAGCGTGCGGCGACTGATCCGCAAGCGGGTCAAGAGGAGAGTATGCAATTGCTCCGGCAATTCATTCAGGGTGTTTATCCACAACTGACCGCCAATTAATCTTATGACAAAACCAAAACTAACCTCCGTCGTCACCGGCGGTGCTGGCTTTCTCGGTTCGCATCTCAGTGACCGGTTGCTTGCCGAAGGCCATCGCGTCATCGTCCTTGATAATCTGCTCACCGGTAGCATGGATAACATCGCCCATCTCGCCGGCAACCCAGATTTTGAATTCATCAAACACAACGTCACCACCGCCATTCGTGTTCCTGGTCCGGTGGATTACATTTTCCATTTCGCCTCACCGGCGAGTCCCATTGACTATCTGGAATTACCAATTCAAACTCTGAAAGTTGGTTCGCTCGGCACGCTTAACTGCCTCGGTCTTGCTAAAGCCAAGAATGCCAAATTCCTCACCGCTTCCACGAGCGAATGTTATGGCGACCCGCTCCAGCATCCACAAACCGAAGAATACTGGGGCAATGTCAATCCTATTGGTCCGCGTGGTGTTTATGATGAGGCTAAGCGTTTTGCCGAAGCTATGACCATGGCCTACCACCGGTACCATCACATCGACACAAAGATTGTTCGCATCTTCAACACCTACGGCCCGCGCATGCGTCTCCGCGATGGCCGGGTCGTGCCGGCGTTTATCGGTCAGGCGTTGAAAGGTGAATCGCTCACCATCTTCGGCGAAGGCCAACAGACTCGGAGCTTCTGTTTTTGCAGCGACCTCATCGACGGTATTTACCGGCTTTCGCAAGGCAACTATCACGAGCCAGTCAACATTGGCAATCCCACCGAATTCACAATCTTAGAGTTTGGCAAACTGGTATTGAAGCTCACCGGTAGCAAAAGTCAGATGGTTTACAAACCGCTGCCGCAGGACGATCCGAAACAACGGCGGCCCGACATCACGAAAGCCCGGAAGCTTCTCGGTTGGGAACCGAAAATAGATTTGGAAACCGGCCTGCGCCGCACCATCGATTACTTCCGCGACAAAGTCTGATTTCCAAATTCCCGACCGGCATGATACATCGCTTCGGTGTTCGCCAGCGGTGTGAGCGGTGCGAGATTGTTGCCTTCGCGCAGAACGAATAGTCCGCCGTCATCGAGCACGCCGGTTTGCAAAATCCGTCGGACTTCTTCGCGAATCGCCACCGGAGTCGCTGTGCGCAGAAACTCAATATGTGGACCGCCATGGATTTGAACCTTCGGTCCGAGTTCCTGCCGCAATGCGCCAAAATTCACAGGAAAACCGGTGTCAAAACTCTGGATATTCAACTCATCACGGAGCGTTTTGAAGTGCCGGGTCGAGTCACCGCAGAGGTGAATGAAGCGGCCTTGACTGGTTGCAAATTTGTCATAGATACGCCGGTGAAATGGCAATACGTGCTCCCGATACATCGGCGTTGAAATCATCGCAATGCTATCATCAGCAAACCAGAACCAATCTTGTGGAATAGGAATTCCGCCGAGTTTGCGCCACGCAGTTATGCGAACGATTGTGGCTTCGGTAATGAAATCCAGTAGCTGGTGAAGACGTTCGGGTTCGGCAGCAATGGCCTCACAAACAAAAGTGGGACCAAATAAATTGCACGCTACTGTGAACGGGCCATCCGTACCAGCCCCGCCTCCCGGAATCCCGATTCGAATGGGGCGGCCGAGATAAGTCTCCTTCGCTGCGCGTTGGCAAAAGTGTTGATAGTATTCCAGTACCTGCGCCATCAAACCGCCGAATGGGTCCGGAACACCTTTTTCCATCACGCGCTCCGGTGCGTCAGCAAAATCCGGCAAGGTATCAGGAACTTGGCCGTCAAAATAGTGGATGGCGCAACCCAGCCATGCAGCTTCATAGTAATTTTGAAAATCGGGAGCAAAATCCCATCGTTCCGGTAGCCCAAGCTCGGCATCTTGCAGGAGATTAAATCGGCTCCAGCGTTGAAAGCGTAAGAGAGCGTCAAACATAACGTCTGGATTTTCTGAGTAGGCTTGGAAGGTTAGTCGCTCCGGATTGGCGGCGGGATCGAACATAAAATAGCGTGTATTGGTACCAAGAACGATGGGTACCCGCGTTGGTTCACCACGACGGAAAGAATCCCAAACGAGGCGCTGTTCGGCGTTGTGTTTCGCGAAATCAAAATTGGCGAGACGATCCGGTACGAGATTTTTCATAATGCTTTGTACATATAAGAACTGGTTTGATTTGGCTTTCCATCCGGTGTCACGATACAATTTCAAACATGAGTCGCTCGCGTGATTTCTTTAATTGTCGGCGTTTAGAGATGATGCCAGAACAGACTGGCGTGCCGAGCCTTCTCATGTTGGGGCGCTATAATCATCTCAGCGCACGGGCCGGTTTGAGCCGGCACGCACACTCCGGTGCAATCGAAATCTGTTTCCTCGTCAAAGGCCGGCAAACCTACGAAGTCAACGGTCACCAATATCAGTTACGAGGTGGCGACGTGTTTTTCACGCGACCGAATGAGATGCATAGTACCGGTCGTTTACCAGAAGAGAAGGGCGTGCTCTACTGGCTTATCTTACGAGTGCCGCGTGGACGGCAAGCGTTCCTAGGTTTACCGCCCACGCAGGGACGGGCGTTAATCAACGAGCTATTACACCTCCGGTCACACCATTTCCGTGGTGTTTGGGCGATGAAGACTTTGCTTGATGAATGTATGGTCGCCTGCCACGATCTCCGTTCGCCATTACGCGAGACGCTGATTGCGAATCGAATCTGTGCATTTCTACTTCACATGGTTGCCGGCGGCCAGAAAGTCTTAGGTCTCGATTCGTCGGTTTCACTGCATAATATAGTCGAATACATTGCGCAGCATCTGACAGAAACGCTGACAATTCGAGACTTAGCAGCACAAGCTGGTTTGTCCGTATCGCGTTTCAAAATCCGGTTCAAAGCAGAGCTTGGTGTGCCACCGGCGGAATTCATTTTGCGGGCAAAAATCGAAGAAGCACAGCACCGACTCGCCCGCGGCGGTCAAACTGTGACGGAGATTGCTTATGCGCTCGGTTTTCCGAGTTCGCAGTATTTCGCCACAGTTTTCAAACGCTTTACCGGCCAGCACCCGAGTGCCCAGTTACCGCGACACAAAACAAGAAGGTAGCGCAGTCCGCTGATTTACGCTGTGCGTTTCTTTTGAAAACGCCGGACGACTAGCAGTCCGAGACCGCCTAAACCAAGCAAACCGGCAAGACCGGGCTCCGGCACGGCGGCCACCGTCGGTTGGTAGGTGTATTGCAGGTTAAGCGTGACATCCGCTTTTGAATAGGTGCCAAACCAAACCCCATTCAAGCTGGTCGCTTGGATGGTCGCAAAGGCATTCGCGTTTGCAGTGAACCGATCTTGACCGAGGCCGGTAAATGCGGCCAAGTTCGCGGGTGAGTTGTAGACAAATGTCTGTGTTTGGGTGGTGTTGATGCCTTGAAAACTTGCGCCGGAAGTGCCGGCATAGTCCAAAATCCCATCAAATGACGGTAGCACCGGTACCTGGAATGAATTGGCGATTATGCACTTGACAACACCAAATAATCTGCTAAATTTGAGCCATGAAAACGGAAAACCAATCAAGCGATTTGACCTTGATGCAAGTGATGAATAATTTCTCGACCGAGGAAAAGGCGCGGGATTATTTCGAGCGGCTCCGCTGGCCGAATGGCCCGGTTTGTCCCCACTGCGGCAACGCCGATGCCAAGCGCATTTACAAACTTACAGCGAACGGGGAAAAGAAAGTCCGCGCTGGCCTCCACAAATGCGCTGAATGCGGTGAGAGTTTTACCGCCACAATCGGCACGGTCATGGAAGATTCCCATATTCCGATTAACAAATGGCTGATTGCATTTTACATGATGTGCGCCAGCAAAACTCAAATCAGCGCATTGCAGTTGCAACGGCATCTCGAAATCGGCTCGTATCGTTCCGCGTGGTTCCTGTGCCATCGGATTCGGTTCGCGCTCAAGGATGCCGCGCCAACCGACCAACTCACCGGCACCGTGGAAGCCGATGAAACCTACATCGGTGGCCGTGTTCGCGGGATGGGCCGCCGCTACGTCGGCAACAAAACCGCCGTCGTTTCGCTCATAGAACGCGGTGGCCGCGTCCGGTCAACGGTGTTCAACAAAGTGACCGGGCGGACGTTGGGCGTCTTGCTGCGGCAGCACGTCGCCCCAACTTCGCACTTGAACACCGACGAATCCCCGCTGTATAAGAAAACCGGCAAGCATTTTGCCTCGCACGCGACGGTTAATCACAGCGAGGAAGAATACGTGCGGAATGACAAGGGGACAGGCCGCAAAGTGACAACAAACACAGCCGAAGGTTTTTTCGGCAACGCGAAACGCTCGATTGATGGCACACACCATCACGTCACCGGTAAATATCTGCCGTTGTACCTTGCCGAAATTGACCACAAATACAACACGCGCACCAACACCGACAGGGAACGCACCGTAAGCGGTATCCGTCGCATGGAAGGCAAGCGGCTCATGTTGCGCACACCAGCCGGACGGCAATAAGGAAAATTATGGCGATATACACAAAACGGCTGGAGCTATCGGTGACGCACTCAATTTTGACACAGCTTGAAAATCTTGGCTGGTGTGTGGATGAGAAAAACCCGGCCTGCAATGTATTCCAGCAACGACCAAAAACCGAAGCCGAGCGGCGATTGTTGAAGGGGAACTTCCCCGACTTAATGCTTTATGAGAAGGATACAAACCGCGCAATTGGCGTGATTGAGTCCAAACGCCCCGGCGAATCACTTACCAAGGCATTAGATGAAACACAGCGCAAATATGCCAAACCACTCCAGACGCCGCTGATTTTTGCTTACAATGACACCTACGTTGCAACCCGCTATCTTGGCAATGGCCGCCCGCTGAAAATTGATGGAGAAGATGTGCGGCAGTTTGTAGATCACTATACCGCACTCCGGTTTGTTCACGATGGGCCGGAAATACTTTCCGCACCTCCACAGCAGCAGTATTCACGCGAACAGTTAATTACTATATTCCGAAAGGCGGCTGACTTGCTACGGGAAGCCGGGCTGCAAGCGGGACTAGAGCGGTTCGGCGCATTCTCCGACATCTTGTTTCTCAAACTTATGGATGAGGTATGCGAACTTCGTCTACACGCTGGACTTGAGGCACCACTACAGAATCCGCTCCGATGGTCGCACTTTCAACCAATGGGAAAGACAGAACGACATTCCTACCTCAAAGATGTTGTTTGGAAGGCAATGAACCAAAAATACGGCACGATATTTTCAGAGGCGATTCCGATAGCTAACCCTGAGATATTGCATGACATCGTAGAAGAACTTTCCAAGCTCAACCTTACATCGGCAGACACAGACGTAAAAGGCGATGCGTTTGAGTATTTTCTCAAAAATGCCTATCAAGGTGTCAGCATTAAAGACCTTGGAGAATACTTCACGCCCCGGAATATAGTTCGCACGATGGTCAGCATGGTCAATCCGCGTTTCGGAGAATCAATTTATGACCCCTTCTGCGGCACTGGTGGATTTTTAATTGAAAGCTTCAAGTATATCCGGTTGCGGACAAAGCCAGACCCGGCTATAGATGAGCAACTTAAAAATAAAACCGTGTACGGATCGGAACTAACCACAAACGCCCGCATCGCCAAGATGAACATGATTCTAGCGGGCGACGGACATAGTAACATCATCAGGCAAGATAGCTTTGAGAACCCAGTAAAAGGCAAATACGACATCGTATTAACAAATCCGCCTTACTCACAAAAGACGCGATACGGGAAGCTGTACCCAGTGGATTCAAGCAGTGGCGACGCAATCAGTATACTCCATTGTTTTGACAGCCTGAATGATGGAGGCCGTGCGGCGATTTTGGTCAAAGAGGATTTTCTCAGCGAGGGCGGCGACATCGGGAAGGTTCGGGATTACATCCAAGCCGGTGCTGATGACTTTTCTATTGTCTCATTGCCGCGGCAACTCTTTGTCCCGTACACACCGACCAAGACAAGTATCGTCTATTTCAGCAAGGCAGGTAAGAGGAAAACGACTTACTTCTATGTCGTCAATCGAGTTGGTCACACACTGACAACAAGGAAAAAGAGCATTCGTCAGAATGACTTGCCAACAATGCTGGATGCGTTCAATGCAAAAAATGAATCCAAAGAGATCGTGTCTTGCGTAGTCAACAATGAACTGATTGCAGAACGCGGACATTCTTTATGGGTTTACGATTATATCGAAATGGTTCCCGACTCCCCATGCAAGATGGATTATCTTGGTAACTACATCGAAGAAAGCGGTGAATACGTTAATCCATCCGAAAGTCCCGACGATGAGTTTTCCATTCTTGGCGTCAGCAACACCGCTGGTGTTTTTGTAAATGAGATTCAACTAGGAGCGGACATCCGACAACGGTATAAGCGCGTACAGGTGGATGAGTTGACCTATAACCCACATCGCGTCAACGTCGGGTCAATAGGACTGGTGACGCCTGAGTGTGTGGGCGGCAGGGGGGGGGGGATACGTCAGCGGAATTTATGTCGTGTTTAGGTCAAAGCAGCCGCAAGAGATTCCTCCGAGTTATCTGCTTTGGTTGTTAAAGTCACCGCCGTATAAACAGGTCATTGAAGCATACGATACAAAGCATGGAGCTGTTCGTGCTAATTTGACGTTTGACCAGCTATGCCGTATCCAAATTCCATTACTGAAAGGTGATGCCATGAAAAAGTTCCTCAAAAAACAGAATGCGGTTGATACAGCGAAACGCACTTTAGGAAGCTCTCAAAACTCAGTCGTGGAATATCTCAAGTCGGTTTCTGGTTCAAACCTACTTCCCATAAAAGCTAAAGATACCATACCGGCAGAAGATCGGACTGACGAAGAAATTGCACACAAGCGGTTAGATGAACTGAGGCAATCGCCGGACAGGACAATAAAAGGCGCGGCATTGGAAAGAAAAATGGCACAATGGACATCCTAGCATGGCCAAGGCACTTTTCGGGTTGGCGTTCACTGAGGCGGCAACAGATTTCCTTGACCAGATGCCATCAGGGAAATTGCGGGCACAAGTCGCAAAGAAGGCCAAGACACTTATCATTGAACCCAAACCATCAGGATGTAAGAAGTTAATCGGCATGAACCACGGCGACGAAGAAGTTTGGCGAATACGGGCCGGTGATTATCGCATTCTCTATGTCGTGCGTGACATTGAGGTTATAGTGTTGGACATCGGACACCGGAAGGATATTTACAAGTGAAGCCGAAACAAAAACTCAGCGACCTCCGCATGAAGGCCGGGGAGTTCGATAAGGTAATGAGGTCAGTGTTTGCCGTGTCGAATCCGTCCCAGCCGGTCAAGAAGGCCGCACAATCGAAACCGACAAAGCGGAAAGGGTAAGGATTTTCCGATGCGAAGGATTCAAACAGGTTTTAAGCTGGTATTGTGAAGTGCATAATCGCCAATGAATTAGTTGTAGAAGCAGACATGGTCAGATAATTCGCCGCGCCTTGTGTGACATTCACGCTCTGATCCAGAACATATTTCATTGCGCCGGCTTGCGACGAATGGGCGTTTCCGTTTTCATATTCTCCACCACCAACTAGCTGGCCGGTGACGGTCAGTTGTACGCCTTCCAATTGCCCAAGCGTGGGGTCGAATAATGGTAAGAGCAAATCTTTACTAAAATCAGTGTATGAGAGCGTCGTGGTCGCCGACACATCAAGGATTGCCGCCGGAGACACAACCGCGCTAATTAGCCACACCAATAGGCTAATTAACCAAAGGCTTCGAAAAAATGGATTCTTGAGATTCATCTGATAAACGGTCAGTAAAAAGCCAACGAGAGCGACATCAAACGTGGATAAGGAATTCCTAACGAGGGAAGCTGCCAGCACAAATCAACTTGGATTTGTGCTACACCTAAACAATAGCATGCTTGGCCTGACCGTCAATAATTATCGCGAAATCATAATTCGGACTCGACATCACCGGTAATTTTGCCATAACAGACGCGTCGCAGAAAGGGCCATAATTATGAATTACAAAGTTACTGTCTTCGGTGCCGGCTTTGTCGGTGCCACCACCGCACAACGAATCGCGGAAAAAGAAATTGCCGACGTCACGATGATTGACATCGTCGAAGGTCTGCCGCAAGGCAAGGCGCTTGACATGATGGAGTCCGCCATGCTGGAAGGCTTCGATGCCAAGGTCACCGGCTCCAATAATCCTGTCGACGTCAAAGGTAGCGATGTCGTCGTCGTCACCAGCGGCGTCGCCCGTAAACCCGGCATGAGCCGTGACGATTTGCTGAAGATTAACGCCGGCATCGTTGGCAGCGTCGCCGACGCGATTAAAACAAATGCTCCCAATGCCATTGTCATCATCGTCAGCAACCCGCTTGACGTCATGACTTATCTCGCCGGCGTCAAACTCGGTTTCGCCAAAAACAAAGTCATGGGCATGGCCGGCGTCCTCGATAGCGCGCGCTTCCGGTGTTTCCTCGCTCAAGAACTCGGCGTCAGCATGCGCGATGTCGATGCGATGGTGCTCGGCGGTCACGGCGACGACATGGTTCCGCTCGTCCGGTACGCCACCGTTGCCGGTATCAAAGTCGAAGATTTGATTCCGAAAGACAAACTCGATGCGATGGTTACCCGGACTCGCAATGGCGGCATCGAAATTGTGAATCTCTTGAAGACCGGCAGCGCCTACTATGCGCCCTCGGCGTCAGTCGTCGAAATGGTGCGCGCGATCTTGCATGACGAGAAGCGCGTGTTACCGGTGGCGGCGTGGTGTACTGGACAATACGGTGTCAAAGATATGTTCGTCGGCGTTCCGGCGGTGCTCGGCAAAAACGGTGTTGAAAAGATTATCGAACTGAAACTGACCACCGATGAACTCAGTCAGTTGAAGAAATCCGCCGATCACGTTCTCGAAAACGTGAAAAAGCTGAATCTGTAACGGCAATTATTTTAGTGGATGCGCCCCGAGCGTGCCGATGAGTTGCTGCCGGTAAGTCACGGATTGTACTAAATGCAATCGTTGGCGGGCGGTATTCAGACGGGTGTTGATATCGAGGCGGCTCGCTTCTTCAGCGTAACCGGGCTTCTGGGAAAATCGTTCCAAGGCAGTAATGTTTCGTTGCCAGAGTTGCGTGTCGAGTTTTTGCTGAGCCGCTAGCCGCGCCGCGTACCAATCACTAGCCAACAGGTTTTCGCGCGTGAACAGCGCTCGTAGATCGGGATGGTTGAGGTTACGCCCTTCGAATTGGTCATCGCGCATAATGTGCAACAGCGCGCGGAGCGGCGGACACGCCTCCTGAATGCTGCCGTCGTTGAAATACGCCTGTGCCACTCGGCGCTGGGTTTCGAGGATGTTATCCATTCCGTCGGCAAAAATATCTGGGTCTTGTAGTTCGGGGCGTAGCATTTTCGGTGTAAAGACAAGATGCGGGTGGTGAAAGACGCGCCCGAAAAACGCGAGGACAAATTTCATTGTAATCCGCCAACCGAGCCGGCTGGCGAGAACGGGGTGACCGCCGTTATCAAAATCTTGACAACGTTCCAGATAGCCATTCGCAATCAGAAAATCCGGCGCCCGCTCTTCGACGTTCATGCGACTCCAGATTTCTGGTGCAAGCAAGCTGATATCGTGATCTACCCGAAACTGCGGACCGACGTAGCCGGCGGCGGTGATAAACACCGGCGTGCCGGTCAGCAGTACCGAGACCAGTGCATTGTTTAAGTCAATAATCGGCGGTAGCGCATTGAACGGACCTTTGGTCAACGCGCCTTCTGACCCAGCGCCGGTCGTCGATGGAGATTTACCGGTCATGCTACAAATAAATTCCATGAACAGTTCCGGTACTTCGAGATAATGAATCGGATTGAAAACGGCGAGTGAGCGAATCCGCGCCGTGGGTTCCGGTGGATTATTCCGTCGGCCTGGCAGAACGGCATTGACCGGCGTGTGGAGCGGTTCGTTCATTGGACAACGCCGCCGGAGGCGGGTTGCAATTTCAGCAAGATAAACATCTCGTTCATGGAGCAAATCTGAGCGAGTCTGGAGGTAGCGGGGATTTTTTGATGGCTTGCCATTCACTAGTCGCGGGTGTGCAGAAGAAACGATAAAGGCCGGTGTGTTCGCAGCCGCAAACTCACGAATCATTTTTTGCA
This sequence comes from uncultured Verrucomicrobiota bacterium, assembly GCA_903847335.1. Lineage (GTDB taxonomy): Bacteria > Verrucomicrobiota > Verrucomicrobiia > Palsa-1439 > Palsa-1439 > CAINDI01. Next base: position 24,791 of record CAINDI010000008.1, read on the forward strand.
TCGGCTCGGTGTATTGATCAAAACCGATAGAATCCTCAATTAAGTCTTGAGCTTGCGCGCGGGAAAGCGGCTCGTAATTCGAAAAGAAATTACCGGGCTTGGAAAAATCCGCTTCGGTTTGTTTGTCGTAACCGCGATGAATCGCATCGTCGGGTCGCTGAAACAGCCGGTACTCGCAATTCTGGACGAACTTCACCGACGCATTTGCGTAATCAGGGTTGAGCTTTGCCAGACTTTCGGTCGGCACAATGACTGACGCGGTGATGTCATCTTCCACTTGAATTTTTCGGGCGGGATGAAAATCCTTGCGCAGACCAAATGTCCGCCAAGCACCATTCGATTCGTAGCCGACCCGCATGTAATTCGCAATGAGCCGGCGGCCTTGAAATTTCAGTTCGTTGCCGGGCTTCCCATTAATCGTGTCCACGCTGAAATGTTCGCGCCAATTGTCGCCCATTTCTGGCTTGTAGTAACGCTTCACGACGAAGACGAGTTCCTTCACATATTGCGGAATCGCCTCCAACCGTGCGTTGTATTCCGGCGTGTATTCCTCCGCCGGTGTCAGCAATTTAATCACTGAACCAAGCGACCGTTCGCTGCTGAGAATCGGGCGACTATCGCCCTTCTGTCGGGTCGGGTCGCGAAACCGGCCTGAATAGTCATGCCGGAGGATACGACTGACGAGATCAAATTCCCG
>CAINDI010000009.1 GCA_903847335.1 uncultured Verrucomicrobiota bacterium
AGCGCGGAGTTGATTAAATTTGTCAAACGCCACGCCCGCCGGCTCCGCGCCGATTACGTGATTATCTCCGACACCGGAATGTACGGAAAAGGCTGGCCGACGTTGACCTATGCGACGCGTGGCATCGCCGCTTTTGAAATCCGAGTGGATGGCCCGAATCGCGATCTGCACTCCGGCGTTTTCGGCGGCAGTCTCGCCAACCCGGCGATGGTGTTAGCGCAAATCCTCGCCGGTTGCGTGGATGCCAAAGGCCGCGTCACCATTCCCGGTTTCTACGATGGCGTCCGCTCGCTTACCGCAAAAGAGCGCCGCGCCTGGCGGCAACTTCCGTTGAATGACCGGCGTTACGCCGCCGAACTCGGCGTGCCGACCACCACCGGCGAAACCGGTTACACCACGCTCGAACGCCGGTGGGCGCGACCGACCTTCGAAATCAACGGCCTCACCGGTGGCTATCAAGGTCCCGGCGGCAAAACCATCGTCCCGGCGTGGGCGTCCGCCAAAATCACCTGCCGGCTCGTGCCAAACCAAAATCCGAAAATCATCGACCAGCTTGTCGTGAAACATCTCCGCAAGCTCGCGCCGAAATCCGTCCGCCTCACCATTGATTCCGGTCACTATTCGCCGCCGTTCCTGACCGACACCGAAGGTCCCGGCGCCCGCGCCGCATTAGCCGCGTTGGAAACTGCTTTCGGACGCAAACCCGTCTGCACTCGCGAGGGTGGCACGATTCATATTCTCGCCAACTTTCAGCAACAACTGCGCGGCGAAGTTTTGGTGATTGGCTTAGGACAGACCGACGACAACTGGCATTCGCCGAACGAGAAGATGGAATTGAATAATTTCTACCGGGGAATCGCGATGAGCGCGGAACTTCTCCAACGGCTTAATCCGGCACCACGACCTGCAACGCGCCGGGCTTCACCGAAAACTTAACCGGTCCGTCGCCGGCATCTTCGCCATCCAGCTCAAACGGCGCAACCGTCTGGCAGGTGAATTCTGCCGTTTGGAAATAATGCACACCGGCCAGCTTCGGATGTTGACCGCACAAAATTCCCGGCAGATACCGGAGTAGTTCCCACGCGCCGAATTTTTCAAACACGCAAACATCCAGCAATCCGTCGTCGAGTTTCGCGCGCGGGAAAACCCGCACTTTGCCACCGTAATACCGGCCATTGCCAATCAGCACCGCCACGCCGGTCACGCCGGGCGCAACTTCCACCGGCGCGTGAACCGTCCGCAACATTTTCAACCCGGCCACGACGTAACTCAATGGCCCGACTTTCTTTTTCAATTTCAAACTCACCGCGCGAACGGCGCTGGCGTCGAAGCCAACACCGGCGAGCTGCACAAAATAGCGTTTCTGTCCGGCAAACTCGGCGCAACCGAGATCGATGGCGCGTGTTCGTCCGGTCTCCAGCACGCGCCACGCAGCGGCAAGATTCGCCGGAATCCCGAGTTCTTTTGTGAAAACGTTCACCGTCCCGAACGGCAAAATACCGAGCGGCTTGCCGGTGATTCCGTTGACGACTTCGTTGATGGTGCCATCGCCACCGGCGGCGACAATCAAATCGTGATTCCGGTCCGCAGCGGCGAGTTTCGTGGCGTCACCGGGACCTTGCGTTGGCGCGAGCGTGACATTCGGCCCGGCGCGGCTGTCGAGAAAGCGCCGGAACGCCCGCGCTTTCGAGCCGCTGGAAGCCGCTGGATTAAAAATGACAAGTATTCGTTTCATGCCGAGTCAGTTTTCGGTATCTTAGGGAAAGCCCAACAGAAAGCAATCATGCGCATCATTGCCGGTCTTGCCAGAGGATTAACGCTCGCGGTTCCACGCGGCGACGCAACGCGCCCGACTTCCGATCGGGTGCGCGAAGCGATTTTTTCCAGCCTCGGGGCGCGCGTCCCCGGCGCGAACGTGTTGGATTTGTTTGCCGGCACCGGTGCACTCGGCTTGGAAGCGCTCAGTCGCGGCGCGCAATCAGCGGTGTTTGTCGAAAATGCGCGGACGGCATTGGATTGTCTGGCAAAAAATCTCGCCGGTTTCAAACCGGCACCGGTGGCAAAAGTCGTCCGCGGCGAAGTCCTGCGCGAACTGGCACGACTGACCGCGCCATTCCATTTGATTTTTGCCGATCCGCCTTACGGTACCGATTTCAAACCGATTTTGGAAACCGTCCGGCAACGCAATTTGCTGATGACCGACGGATTGTTCGTGCTGGAATCGGCGAAACGCGATGTGGTGGTGTTACCGTCTGAGTGGCGACTCCACCGGGAAGCAGTTTACGGCGACACGCGAGTCAGCTACGTAGCGTACGGTTAAGCAAACCGGCACGGCGCGAGAATGGCGTCAGTCATTCCGTGGAGAATTTTTTTGTTCGCCGGACAAATCGTCGCCAGCACGCCGCCGAGTTTCACCGCATCACCGGTCACGAAATAATAGGGACACAGCCGGACTCGGCCTTGAAATTGCCGGAGCGCATTCGTCTCGAAATCAAAATATTCCGCCGGCACGAGCTTCGATTTTTCAAATCGCTGGAGAATGAACGGATGGTCTGGGAAGCTGGCGAGCGCATGGTCAATCGCCGCACTCCATTCCGCCGCCGGTAAGTCGTGACCGACCGACACACCGCGTGCGCCCCAAGCCTCCTCGTGAAAACCGGAAATCTTCAGCACCAACTCGCGTTGCTTCTGCGAAAACTTTGCCATCTCGCGCCAGTCGTTGATGCCGAGTTCCGGAATCACCGCGTGCGGCGGCAACGGCGTCGCGTCCACCAGCCATGTCCGTGGCATCACCGCCTGCAACGCTTTTAACGTCGGCTCGCCCAGCTGCTCCCGCCAAAATGGCCGGAGCTGTTCCAGCCACAAAAACGCGAACCACATTTTTTCTTCGAGCTGCGGTTTTGCCGGCGGCGTCACGTTGCCGGCGAGGATCGTCCAAGCGTTCGGCACATTCGGCAAATCAAACAACTCAAAAAACCGGTAATACGTTTCCACGTTTTGCAGCCCGGCCACTTCCTCCGGTCGAACTGCACGGAATCCGCATTGCTGGCCGAGCCATTCCATTTCGGGCCGGTAGGTCGCCGCTTCCTCCGAAACCACCACGACGCCGCGTTCGCCGAGAATCCCGGAAAAACCCTCCAACATCCCCGCCGCACCGCCGACGATATTTTCACCAAGTTCGGCGTAAGTTTTGCCGAGCCAGCCAGTCAATCCGATGCCGCCGGGAACGCTATCGAGTTCGGAGATAAAAAACCGGTCATCGCCCAAAATCACATCCGGCCGGAGGACGCGGGGAATGTGCGATTTGATTCGGTCGCTCCGCGAAAGTTCCAGTAATTGCTCCGGCTTACCGGCATCGAGATATTGCGCAATCCAGTTCGGTTGTTTACCGGCGAGCGAGTGCCGGTAGAGTGTATTGCAAGCCCGGTAAAATGCGAGCAACTGCATTCCTAGCGACTCAAATTTTTGCACCAATTCCGCCGACACCGGAAATGCGACCGGCGCAATCCGCCACGTCAGCCCGGCAAACAAACCACCGGCCGGCAATTGGTCGCGAACCGCTCGGGCGCGTTCGGCAGCCTGTTCAGGGGCGATCACGATGACCTCATTTTTGTTCCCGCAACTCGACGCGCCGGATTTTACCGCTGATGGTTTTCGGCAACTCATCAACAAACTCAACCGCGCGCGGATACTTGTATGGGGCCGTGACTTGCTTGCAATGGTTTTGCAATTCAGCCTTGAGAGCTTCACTCGCAGAAAAGCCGCGCCGGAGGACAACGTAGGCTTTGACGATCTGCCCACGAATTGGGTCTGGCTTGCCGACGACGCCGGATTCCAACACGGCCGGATGTTCGAGCAATGCGCTTTCGACTTCAAATGGTCCGATCCGGTACGCCGCGCTTTTGATCATGTCGTCGCTGCGGCCTGCGAACCAGTAATCACCGGCTGTATCGCGCCGGGCTAGGTCGCCGGTCAAATACCAGTCGCCACGAAACCGGCGTTCGTTCTCTTCCGGGTTGCGCCAGTACTCGCGGAACAATCCGAGCGGACGATGCGGTTTGCAGCGCACGGCAATCTCGCCTTCAACGTCAACCGGCACTTCATTCAATTCGGGATCGAGCAGCGCGACTTCGAACCCCGGTGTGGGCTGGCCGATTGAGCCTGGGCTGACCGGCCGGTTGCGCGAGCGGATGTTGGCAATCAACGCCACCGTCTCCGTCTGGCCGTAACCTTCGTAAATGGTCAAGCCGGTGGCGTTTTTCCAGATGTTGAACACCTCTGGGTTGAGTGCCTCGCCCGCACTCGTGCAATGGCGTAACTGGGGAAAATGATACGCGGACAAATCTTCGCGGACGATGAGCCGCAATGCCGTCGGTGGCACACACCAAGTGGTGATTGGGTATTGCGCCAGCGTGCGCAACGCACTCGTCGCGCCAAATTTCCCTCGGCCATCCACGGCAAAGACGCACGCTCCGGCCTGCCACGGCCCAAATAAACACGACCAAGCGGCCTTGCCCCAGCCGGTGTCAGTGATGCACCAATGGAGATCGGTCGGCTTGAGATCGAGCCATAACTTGCCGGTTACGCGATGGCCGAGGCCGTAACTGGCCTGCGTGTGCAACACCATTTTGGGCTGACCAGTTGTGGCGCTCGTAAAATAAATAATCCCGGGATCATCGGCGCGCGTCAGTTCGCCGGTAAACTCGGAAGCCGCATCACGCAACCCGGCCCCGAAATTCACCCAACCTTGGCGCTCGCTTCCAATAAGGATTCGCTGACCGTGAAACCCGTCCACCTTCGCCGCGCCGTCGTCATCAGTGACCAGCGCGCGCACGCCGGCGGATTCGATTCGATAGCGCACATCTTTCGTGGTGAGCATGGTCGGACCGGGCAGAGGAATGGCACCGAGTCGAATCAATCCCAACATGCTGATCCACCATTCGGGAATCCGCGGCAACATCACCAGCACCGGATCGCCCGGCTGAATGCCACAGTCGCGAAAGAAATTTGCGGCACGCCGGGAATCCGCCGCGATGCCGGCAAATGTGAGTTTCTTTTCCTGTGTGCTGTCTTCGGCAATCCACCACAATGCCAGCGCCTCCGGCTGTCGCCGCGCCCAATCATCCATCACGTCAGTTGCAAAGTTAAAGTATGCCGGAATGTCGCTCATAGTGAGTCATTGCCGATGAGAACTGATACAACCCGTCTTGTCAAGAAAGACGCCGGCATGGTGCGTTCACTTGTCATTTTAAGTGTGATTGGTCATGCGCAGCCTTCCGATTGCTCGGACGCCTTGTCGGGAATGTGTCCCACTTCGAAATGAAATTCCAAGCGCCGTCCATCGCGAGCTTGCACTTCGCTAATGCGCGGTGGATTCACAGCGTATGTTGCGATACATTCCGACCAGAAATGTTTGGCGTTACTATTGCGTGCATGAACCTGTAGTTCCCAAGATCCTGGAAATAAACGCCAGATTGTTTCAATTGCGCGACGTCCGCGGCCATGTCTGCGAGCTGCCGGTGCGATATAAAATTCGGCAACCTGACATGCGCCTGACTCGTTGGAAATGGGTTTACGAATGAAGGCAAACCCAATTACTGCATTTTCAGATCGAATCAGAAAGATCTGTCTCCCTGGCTCGGACCAGTAGGCATCCAAGTATGGATAGTTGGCGGCATTGGTTGCACCGACAGGAAACTCGCGATGGGCCGCCAATTCTCGCAGATAATCATCAAGCAGTGCAGTGATCAGATGTGCATCAGACCGGCAGACTTCTTGAAGTTTTAGCGGTTCATCCACAAATCGCATTTGCGAATAACTTCACTCGCGGATTTGGCCGGTGCCGGTAACGATGAATTTGTAGCTGGTCAGTTCTTCCAAACCCATCGGGCCACGGGCGTGCAGCTTGTCGGTGCTGATACCGATTTCGGCACCGAAACCATATTGCGCGCCATCGGCGAGACGGGTGCTGGCGTTCCAGAAAACACTGGCAGAATCTACTTCACGGAGAAATTTTTCGGCGGTGGTGCGATTACCGGTGACAATCGCGTCGCTGTGGGCGCTGCCAAATTTTGTGATGTGGTCAATCGCTTCGCCGACGCCGTTGACGACGCGCAGGCCGATAATCAAATCCAGATATTCAGTTATCCAGTCGGCGTCCCGGCGAATTTCCACACCGTGGCCGGCGAGCGTTTTTTCAATGCGCGGTAAAAATGTTTTAGCCAGTGGCGCATCGATGAGCAACGTCTCGACGGCATTGCAAACGCCGGGGCGCTGACACTTGCCGTTGATGACAATTCGTTCGGCCATGTCGAAGTCGGCATCGCGATCCACAAACACATGGCAGACGCCTTTGTAATGTTTGATGACGGGAATGCGCGATTTCTCGACGACGGCGCGAATGAGACCTTCGCCGCCACGCGGAATACAAAGCTGAATGAGTTCGTCGAGCTTGAGCAATTCGTCAATCGCTGTCCGGTCGGTAGTCGGCACAACAGTGATGCTATGCGCCGGTAAGCCCGGCACATTCATCGCCGCCGCCAGCGCCAGATTTGAGTAAATTGCCTCCGAGCCACCGCGCAGAATCACGGCGTTGCCGGTCTTAAAACACAAGCAGGCGGCGTCGGCGGTGACGTTCGGTCGCGACTCGTAAATAATCAGAATACTACCGATGGGCACACGGATTTTTTGAATGTGAATCCCGTTGGGCCGCGTCCATTCAGAAATAGTTTTTCCGACAGGATCCGGCAGACCGGCAACTTCCCGAACACCTTTGGCAATTTCGGAAATCCGTTTGTCGTTGAGCGTCAGCCGGTCGAGCATCGCCGGCGATAAACCAGCCGCTTTGCCGGCAGCTAAATCTTTGGCGTTGGCAGCTTGAATGGTTCCGGTGGCGCGTTCGATGCCATCGGCCATCGCGAGAAGCAGTTTATTTTTCGCGGCGGTATCGAGTTTGGCCAATTCGCGCGCCGCTTGCCGGCTGCGCTGGGCCAATTCGGTCATTTGAGATTTCAAGTCACTCATAAAACCACCAAATCATCCCGGTGCACAATCACGTTACCGGCACGGACAAGACCACACGCAAACTCGTTACCGGCGCTGTCGTGAATGCTGACGACATCACCGGCGGCAAACTTACCGGTGGTGCGGACAACACCTTTTGCGAGCAAGCTCTTGCCGGCATCGCAGAGTGCGGCGCGAGCGCCGTCATCCACAATGAGAATCGCCGTCGGTTTCTGGAAAAATGCAATCCAACGTTTCCGACTTTCGAGTTTGCCGGTTTTCGGGAGAAAAATCGTGCCGGTTTCGGTGCCGGCTACCAACTCGGTAATCACACCGTCGCGGTCACCATCGGCAATGATGAGCGGAATGCCAGCCCGCACGCAAATCTTGGCGGCGGCAATTTTGGATTTCATACCGCCGACACTCGTGGTGCGGTCGGTGCCGCCGGCCAATGCTTCGATGTCGTGTGTAATTTCCGGCACAACCGGAACAAGATGCTGGTCACGATCCAGCAAGCCTTCGACGTGCGATAGGATGATGAGTAGGTCAGCGTCAATCAGCGCGGCGGTCAGTGCGCCGAGCCGGTCATTTTCGCCGAATTTGATTTCGTCCACGGCAACGGTGTCGTTTTCGTTGATGATTGGAACGATGCCGCGTTCCAGCAATGTGTCGATGGTATTGCGGGCCGCGAGGTGCCGGTGGCGACTTTTAAGGTCGTCGTGCGTCAGCAAAATTTGGGCGACGTTCAATCCGAGCTTGCCAAAGGCTTTGTCGTAGGCGGCCATTAATTTGCCTTGG
>CAINDI010000010.1 GCA_903847335.1 uncultured Verrucomicrobiota bacterium
CGTTGACTCAATTCGGTGCCGGCGAAAAATACAAAGGCGAAGAGGGCGGATTGTACGGTGCCGGTAAGAACACGCCACCGGCAGAATTATTTGTAGCCGCAAAAACCGCCACCGGCAAGATTCAACCGCTGGATGCGACTGGTCAGCCGGCGAAAGATGGCCGGGTGGGATTGGTGGCGGTTGGCATGTCGAATACCACGATGGAATTTTCTCGGTTTATGACGATTGCCAATGCCGATCCAGAAAAATCGCCGGCGGTTGTTCTCGTGGATGGCGCGCAAGCGGGACGCGACGCTCACGCTTGGGTGGAGAATGAAGAGCCGTGGTCGAAGTTGGATGAACGACTTTCGGCTACCGGCATCACGCCCGCTCAAGTGCAGGTGGTTTGGATTAAACAAGCGTTGGCCAGTCCGACCCGGTACGGCGCATTCCCGGCGCACGCCCGGAAATTGCAGACGGCTTTGGAACTTACCATCAATAGGCTGAAAGCCCGGTACCCAAATTTACAGATGGTTTATCTTTCGAGCCGAATCTACGCTGGCTATGCCTCGACAACTTTGAATCCGGAACCGTACGCCTATGAAGGCGCATTCGCTGTCCGGTGGGTCATCCAAAATCAGCCGCCGCCCGGCCCAGTAGTTTTGTGGGGACCGTACCTTTGGAGTGATGGCGCGGCGTGGCGCCGGGATGATTTCCGGGACGACGGCACACATCCAAGCAAGACCGGCTGCGAAAAAGTCGCCCAGCAACTCCTGTTGTTTTTCAAGACTGACGAATTGGCCAGACTTTGGTTTACAAAATGAGTTAGTTGCATGACAGGTAAAAGCGGTTACAGTGCTTTATCCCATGAAGAACCTCCTCAATCAGTTAATTCAGCTTCAAGAACTCAATTTCGCCAAGGAAGAACAGCAGGCAGCGACCACGAAAATGCCGTTGGCGCAATTAGAAAAATCTATCGCCAAACTCCGCGCACAATTACCGACTGAAACCGCCGACCGTTATGACCGACTTTTACAGCGCAATTCCCTCGCCGTCGTTCCCCTCGCCCGCGGAAATTGTTCGCGCTGCGGTCTCGCCGTACCAGCGGCGGTCGTCAATGCGGTGAAAGCCGGCGAGCAGCTTCAATATTGTCCGCATTGCGGCCGGTTTCTTTTCTTGCCGGAGTCAGTCGGTCGCCAGCCAAAGAAAAAAATTGATTCCGATGCACCGGTGCCGGTGGGAATCGCACGGTTCTCCTCGGCGAGTTTAATGTTGCCACGCTTGGCGGCCACATCCCGTGAAGAAGTGATTGGCGAGCTAACAAAATTGCTGAGCGATGGCGGCTTTATCGAAGATGCTGCCACAATGGCGGAACTGGCTTTGCGCCGGGAAGCGATTGTGAGTACCGGTGTCGAACACGGCTTGGCATTTCCCCATGTTCGCGATGTCGAAGGCGGCGGCTTGACACTGGCGCTCGGAATGAAACCCAAAGGTCTTGATTTCGGCGCGCCCGCGGATCACCTCAGTAAAATTTTCTTTTTCATCGTCATTCCCACTCCGGCCACAGCGTTCTATTTACGACTGCTGGCCGGTTTAGTGCGCACCTTTGAATCCGCCGAAGCGCGCAATGCGCTCCTCGAATGTGAAAAGCCGGAACAAATGTGGAAGACGCTGACCAAGCTCACGCGCGAAACCATTCCGTAGTTGGCCGCTGAACCGATTACGGATATTGCCGGGCTTGCAGAATTTCGAGCGCGAGCAAGCTGTAGCTCGTCACCAAAACCGGATCGTTTTCCCACCAGCGATTGTTGTCGTTAATCCAAAATCCGTCGCTTTTCTGAAGACTGACAAGTTTATTCATCAACTCATATCGCCAGTCGTGCACCTTACCGGTGGCATCGGTGAACGTGTCGTTTCCGAAAACGGTCAAGGCCTTCGCGACAGTGTGGTAGTAGTAAAATAGTCCTTGCTTGCCGAGACCGGGGTTTTCTTCCAGCGAATAATTTTTCTGGAGCCAATGCAATGCCGCCACGACGCGCGGATCGTCTTTCTGCAATTCAGCATAGAGGTAACTTTTCAACCCGGCGTAAGTCATGCTCGCATAACTTCGCAACGGAGTTTTCTCATTCACCGGTTGACCATCGTTAGCAAAACTAAGCGCCGGTAAGCCTTTCGCCGGATCGCCCGGCATATAGATGAATCCGCCACGATCTTCCGGCAGCGCAACCTTGACCCACGCTTGGTCATTTTTCTCCGGCAAGTTCTGACAGCGTTGGAGAAATTGCGCCGCCTTCTCCCAATGCAGCTTCGACGTCGGTCGCGGCTTAAACGAACCATCCTCCGCCGTCGGCTTATCCAGCGCCTCCGTCAAGCGCAACGCCTCCAGCGACCATTGCATATTCGACATATCCGGCCGCTCGCGTTTGCCGTAGCCAATCCCGCCGTAGCTGGCATCGTTCGTCGTGAATCCGGTTCGCTCGTCAAACTGCGAGTTCAGCAAAAACTTCCGGCCATTGCGAATGATGTCCGCGTATTCTGATTTACCGGAGGCCAGCAACGCCATCGCACAAATCGCGGTGGAATAATTCGGATATTTATCTTTGTCATCACCGGCAAAAATCGACCCATTGGTGCGAACATTACTGAGAATAAATTGCACCGCCTTGCCGGCGGCAGTTTGTTCCTCGACCGTCAGCGCGCGACCCGACCGGTAAATCGCCGTGACCGCCAACGCCGTAATCGCCGGATGATGCCGCCACGAACCATCCGCTTCCTGTTGTTTTACCAACCACGTCAGCCCACGCTGTTGAGCGGTGCTGACCTCGTTCAAGAACGAGATTTCACGGCTAGGCAACGCCGGCCCAGCAAAAGTGGTCACGGCAAAACCGGCGGCGAGCAAAGCAATGATGATTTTCATAATGTGTCTTAGTTGCACCGGAATTCCGATCACGTCAACCGCAAATTACTCGCAAGCTTGCAGACTGCCGGTAACTTGCTAATACTTCCCGCATCATGCCACTCCAAGTTGAAGACTTTCAGGAAGAGATTGATCGCGCGACTCGCAATTACGAAAAGTTCGTAATTTGCATCGATAAAATCCCGGAGGATTTTTTGCGCAGCCTGCAATCGCTACTAAAAAAAGCCATACCGCCTATGAAGATCGCGGGCCTGGCCTCCGGCACGGATTAGCACTCGACCAGCATGTCACCATCATGCTCAGCCAAACCGACACGGACCGGCCACTCTGCGGTATCTACTTTAATCTCCATTCTCCATACCGTCGGCCAGCCGCAACCAAGTCCAGCTAATCGGTTTTGCGGCGCAACATTACCAGCAGCAGAATTGCCGCGACGCCGGTACTCATCCCGAGCCAGAGCAAGACCGTCGGCGCCGGTGTCCGCTTGAAAAAGCTCGTGCCGAATTGCAACCAGAACGCCACCACCATCGTCAGCGAAGTCAGCATCCCGCGCGCCGCAAACACCGCGCCGCGCCGGACATCCTCGACTTGCGCTTGCAATTTCGCGTCGATGTAAATCAACACCGTTGCCGATACCGCACCGAGCACCACCACCACCAGCGACGCCAACCAAATATTTGTCGTCAAGCCCAACCCAATCAATGCGCCAGCCGCCAGCACCAATTGAAAAAACGGCACCCAATTCGAATGCGCCCACGCCTTGCCGCGACCGAGTAAGCCAATTCCAATTCCAGCGCCGACACCGGCGGCTGCCGCCAAGTAACCAACGCCGGCCGTTCGCAAGTGCAGCGTTTCCAGCGCATAACCGACAAACACCACCATCAACACACCGAGGAGAAATGCGAAAAATGCATTCAGCAGCACCAACGGTAACGCCGTCGGATGTTCCCACAGATAAGCGCAGCCGGTTAAAAATTCGCTGTGCCCCGGTTTGGAACTACCGGTGGTGGCGTGCGGCGGCATCTGAATCGTCCAGAGAATTCCAAAGCTCACCAGAAAACTGGCTCCGCTCATCACAATTGCCGTCGCCACGCCAAACCGTTCCGCCACGAAACCGCCGAGCGCCGCGCCGCCCACCGTCGCAATCGCCATGCTCGTGGTAAAAATCGAGTTCGCCTGCATTAACTTACCGGCCTCCACGAGATTCGGCAGAAACGCCACTCGCGCCGGCAAATAAAATGTCGCGATTACGCCAATCACGCCGACCAGCAAATACACTCGGAACAAATCGCGTTCCTCCACCCGACCGGTGAGCAACGGCAACAACCACGCCACAATCGCCACCGCCACTACCGTTCGCAACGCATCGCTCACCAGCAACACGCTCCGGCGTTGCCACCGGTCGAGATACGCCATCACCACCGGCCCCAGCAGCAATCCCGGCAACGCCACCGCAAACGAAAATTTCGCCGTCTCCACCCGCACGTCGTAGCCGTGGACACGAAACAATTCGATTAAACCCATCTGCAAAAACGAGCCACCGACCGTCAGCACAATTTGCGAGAGCCAGAACCGGCGAAAGTTATGATTCTTCAGCATCGCGATTTTTCCTCGATAAACTGCTCCATGTCCGCCGGTAACTCCGCTCGACAAGTCACCGGCAACTGCGTATCCGGATGCCGGAACGTCACCGCGCTGGCATGTAACGCATGCCGGGACAGCAGCAATTTTTCAAGCATCGCCTCAGTTACACCGTGTTCGATAAATTCGAGATAGAGCCGCTCGTCTGGTCCGTAAATTTTGTCGCCGACAATCGGGTAACCCAGCCACGCCATGTGAACACGGAGTTGATGGGCTCGCCCGGTCTTCGGTCGCAAACCGACCACCGTGAAGCCGGTCATTTTTTTCTCAATCGAAAATTCTGTCACACTCGGCTTACCGGCGGCGTCGATGACGCGCTTGGTATAAACCGGGCCGCCACCGGTCACGCCGATCGGTTGGTCAATCGTACCGGTAACCTGCGCAAGTTCGCCCCAGCAAATGGCCCGGTATTCTTTTTGAATTTCGCGCCGGAGCACTTGCTTCCCAAGATTCTTACCAGCACGTTCGTTCTTGGCGACAATCACAATGCCACTGGTTTCGCGGTCGAGCCGGTTGATGAGGCGCGGAGTTTCGATACCGTATTCCCGAAGCAACTCCGCCAGAGAAGTCTGCTCCGGTCGCGAAGCCGAATGACAAACCAAGCCCCCCGGTTTGTCCACCACAAGTACATCGTCATCTTCGAGAAGAATAATCAATGGATGTGACAACGTGAAGACTAAGGGCAACAAGTAGTACAAGTCGGAGGAAACATAGTGCTTACTGTCTTAGCTACCCATGCCACGTGAAAATCCATAAATAGGTAGTTACAGCTATAAGCTGGCGTGGTCACATGCGCTGATATGACAGAGTTGGAGTCTGCAAATGTCGAAGCTGCAGACCCACCAATGACACCAGAATTTAAAACTTCCGTGCAGAGCGCAGTCAAGGAATTCGTCAAATAAATACAGGAGATCCTCGAACCGGCAATCCAATAAGTACCTGCACTTCCGCCGGAGCCAGTGCCGATGGCATAAGTGCGGCTACCGGCAGAGCGACGATCATCGGGACAGAGAAAAACACCGGCCGTAATATAGTTATTCGTAACCAATTGAGCATCCCAATAAACACTGTTCGTGGTCACATTTGGCAGATAGTTATTATTGTCGGCGGCAAAGGCGAGCATCCCTACTCCAACTTGCCGCAAATTGCTGGCACAGGCAATGCGGCGACCTTTTTCTTTGGCTGAACTTAGCGCCGGCAACAATAAGCCAGCTAAGGCGGCGATGATCGTGATGACGACCAGTAATTCAATCAGCGTAAAACCAAGCCGGCGACGTTTCATAAATACACCCAATCCTTCGCGTAAAAGTTCAAATCAGGGATACACCGGCCATCACTGCGTGTCAACCGCGTTTCTCAGCGCTGTGTTGAGAATCACCACGCAGTCATGCTACAAGAATAGTGATGCGGTCGCTTCTAAAATACTTCGAGTTTGTGCGGTTCTCACACACGGTGTTTGCGTTGCCGTTTGCGCTGGCCAGCATGGTAGTGGCGTGCCGGGAAACGCACGGCTGGCCGGGTTGGCCCCGGCTACTTTTAATTTTGGCAGCAATGGTTTGCGCACGAACCGCCGCCATGGGCTTCAACCGAATTGTGGATCGGAAATTTGATGCCCAGAATCCACGGACAACGGGTCGGCATTTGCCGGCCGGTAAAATTTCACTCGCCGGAGCTTGGAGTTTAGTCCTACTGGCCGCCGGAGGATTGGTTGGCGTGAGCTGGTTCATCAATCCAATCTGCTTTTATCTGTCACCGGTGGCACTGGTAATTATCTGTTTCTATTCACTGACAAAACGGTTTACGGACTTCACTCATTTCTTTCTTGGCCTAGCGTTGGCTGCCGCGCCGGTCGGAGCATGGTTGGCAGTAAACGGAAAAATCGCTTGGCCACCGGTGGTGTTAGCGGTAGCGGTAATTTTTTGGCTAGCGGGGTTCGATATCATTTATGCGACGCAGGATTTTTCAGTGGATAAGGCGACCGGCTTGCGTTCGTTACCGGTGCGATGGGGCATTACCGGTAGCCTACAGTTCGCCCGTTGGGCGCATCTGATAATGTGGCTAACGCTCGGCGGATTCGGTTTGATTTCGAGATTGCGCGGTGCATATTTCACGGGATTGGTCATGATCGCAGCGGGTTTAATATACGAACACCGACTCGCGCGACGCGGCGACCCGGTCAGCGTGAATATGGCGGCGTTGCGAGTTAATGGCGTGATCAGTGTGATATTTTTGGTGGCCGTAGTAGTGGATGTAATTTGGCAATGAATAAATTATTTGAGCGCTCCGAACTACGCGATATTTACGAGAAAGTGGAAGCTGGCCGGCGGATTGATGAAGCCGAGTGCCGGCGGTTGTTTGCGTCGAATGACTTGGCGACAATTGGTGCGATGGCGAATCTGGTACGCGAACGGAAGAATGCGAACCGAGCGTATTACATTCTCAACCGGCACATCAACTATTCTAATCTTTGCATCCTCGATTGCGATTTCTGCGCGTTTTACCGCCGGCGGCGCGATGCCGGTGCCTACGAATACAATCTGATCGAAATGCTTACGAAAGCGCGCGAGGCACTTCAACTCGGCATCACGGAACTGCATATCGTCGGTGGTCTGCATCCGTCATTCAAGTGGGAATACTACGTCGAGATGCTACGCGAGTTAAAAAAACTCGATTCCCGGTTGCATCTGAAAGCATTCACTGCCATCGAAATCAAACATCTCGCGTGGGTTGGCAAGCGCAGCATACCGGAGACGTTGGCGGCATTGCGGGAAGCTGGGCTGGGTTCGCTCACCGGCGGTGGCGCGGAAATTTTTGATCCAAGCGTTCGCAAAATTATCTGTCACGCAAAAGAATCCGCGGAGGAATGGCTGGAAGTCCACCGGATATGGCATCAGATGGGCGGGCATTCGACTTGCACGATGTTAATTGGTCACGTCGAAAAACCGGAACATCGCGTCGATCATCTCCGTCAATTGCGCGCTTTGCAGGATGAGACCGGTGGATTCACCGCCTTTGTGACGTTGGCATTTCATCCGGAAAATACAAAGCTGGCGCACCTACCAGGACCCAGTGGCTACGACCTGCTCAAAACCTTGGCTATTGCGCGGATTTACCTCGATAATCTTGACCACATCAAAGCGTATTGGGTTTTGATGGGCATGAAACTCGCACAAGTTTCATTGAGCTACGGCGTGGACGATCTCGACGGCACGATTATCGAAGAAAAAATTTATCACATGGCCGGCGCGCAAACTCCGCAGCAAATGGCGCAACCGGAATTGGTACGCGCCATCCGCGAAGCCGGCCGGGAACCGGTGCAACGTGATTCACTTTATCAGCCGGTCGGAGTCGCGAAATGAGTTGGCGGATTGGTTCAATTCCCTATCTGAATGTTCGCCCATTGATTTATGGAATCGAAGATCAAGTGGTTTCCACCGTGCCATCCCAATTAGCGGAGTTACTGCACCGAGGAGAATTCGATACCGGCATCGTCCCAGTGGCGGAAGTGCTCCGGCACGATCAGTACGACATCCTCGATAACGTCGCCATTGCCGCCAACGGCCCGGTCCAGAGTGTATTATTATTTCACCGGGAGCCGATTGCAAAACTCCCGCGCATCGCGGTCGATACTTCCTCGCGTTCATCAGTAATGCTTCTGCGAATTTTATTGCGACTGGTATACCGGAACGAACCGGAGTTTTACCCGCGCCCCACCGGTGCAAAACTTGATGAACACCCGGCGATGTTGGTCATCGGCGATGACGCAATCCGGTGTGCACAGCTTACCGGTAGCTGGTCGGTTCTGGATTTAAGTACGGCTTGGCGCGAGTTTACCGGTCTGCCGTTTGTGTTTGCCGTCTGGGCCGGTCAACGCGGTGTTTTCAAAGATGACGGATTACGGAACCTGCTTTTGACAGCTAAAGCCAATGGCTTGGCAAACATTGAAAAGATTGTCCAAGCAACAACAGAAGCTACGCCGGAATTCCGCCGGGAATATTTGACCCGGTCAATTCGATACGACTTAGGCGTTGCGGAGAAGCAAGCGGTGGCAAAGTTTCAGCAATATGCGGTGGAATTGGGACTGATTCCAGCGCGCGGCGACTTACGCTACGTCGCTTAACGCAAATTACTCACCAGCTTCTTCCGGTGCGCTCGAATCTTCAGAGTTTTCTTGGTTCATGCGTTTGAGCACTTCCGTCATATCTTCGACGGACTCAAAAACTTTGGCGGTCACGTAAATCGGACTTTTCTGTTGAACTGCCAAGGCAATGCAATCACTGGGACGCGCGTCGATTTCGAGAATTTTTTTACCGAGTTCATTCTCTGTCCGGAGAATTAGCCGCGCAAAATAGGTGGTGGCTTTAATATCGTTGATGATGACACGCTCCACTTTTACACCGAGACCGGTAAAGATATGGCCGATTAAATCATGCGTCAGCGGGCGTTCCTTCGGGGTATTGCGCATGAACATCGTAATTGCCGCGCCGACGCTGTGGTCAACGTAGATGACAAAACACTTGTCGTCGTTGCCGATGAAGACCGCACAACCATTGGCCGTCGGCAAGACACCGCGAACGTGAACTTCCACGACATCGTTCTTCACAAAAACTAGAATAGCCTGCGCACCGGGAAATGCAATGCGTTAGAAGAGATAAATCGCCGCTGTAATCACGGTGGTATACAGCCCCTGCGAATGTCCGACAGCGCTTTGAGTGATATTGCTGGTGCGAACAATCTTACCGGAAAGACTAAAGACTTGTTCTTTCTCGTCCCAGCTCGCGTCCTCGTTAAATTCAATACCCAAGGTTGACGCAAGCATCGCCGCCGCCATGTCTTCAGAAAAATCGCCGGCCGCTTTGTCATTCATCCCGTTGGCGTGTAACTCGCTGAGATAACCGTAGGCATCTTCTTCGGCGGGCTGAGCTACGCCAATGGAAGCCGCAATCAACCGGTGCGGCTCATTGGTAGAAATCTGCGCCAGCACCGCAAACGTGATTTGGCCGGGCTGCAGCATTGGCTCGCCTTGTTTGCGAGAGATAATTTTGCACCGGGGCGGCAAGATGCTCGACACTCGCACTAGATTACATTTCTCGATCCCGGCATCGCGCAATGCCATCTCGAAGCTGCGCAACTCCAGCTTGTGCGTGCCCACGCCTTTGGTCAGAAAAATTCTTGATGGAACGAAATGCATTGCAGTTGTCTAG
Organism: uncultured Verrucomicrobiota bacterium; assembly: GCA_903847335.1. Taxonomy (GTDB): domain Bacteria; phylum Verrucomicrobiota; class Verrucomicrobiia; order Palsa-1439; family Palsa-1439; genus CAINDI01. The sequence goes on from CAINDI010000010.1 coordinate 9,742, forward strand.
CGCCATAAAACAAATTCCTTGCACCAATGCAAGAGTTTAGTCATCGTTTTCATCGCAATGAAAACCGGCAACAAACTCAATCCCGCAGGTTACCGGATGCCTGCCGAGTGGGAACCGCATGCGGCCACCTGGCTTAGTTGGCCGCGTCCCGATGGCGCCAGCTTCCCAGGCCGCTACGCTGAAGTCGTACCGGCACTCGGCGAATTGGTTCGCGCACTCGCTTCGTCCGAACGCGTCAACCTCTGTTGCCGGAGCGACGAAATCGAACAACGCGCCCGGCAAATCATCAAACGCACACGCAATATTCGTTTCCACCGGATTCCCAGCTATGAACCATGGAGCCGGGATCACGGTCCGATTTTCGTTAAACGTGGCCGGCAACTCGCAATCGTTGACTGGCGCTTTAATGCGTGGGGCGAAAAATACCGTCTTTTCGACGATGATGATGCCGTACCGGAGCGTATCGCCGCGATGCTCCATCTACCACTCTTCCAACCGCCGATGATTTTGGAAGGCGGTTCACTGGACGTAAATGGTCGTGGGTTGCTCCTCACAACCGAAGCTTGTCTGCTCAACAAAAATCGAAATCCACACCTGAACAAATCACAAATCGAGCGCTACCTAAAAAAATATCTCGGTGTTACCAAAATCCTCTGGCTCGGTACCGGACTGGTCGGCGACGACACCGACGGTCATGTGGACGACATGACCCGGTTTGTCAGTCCAACCACAGTCGTTACCGTTGTCGAATCCGATCCGCGCGATGTCAATTATGCAGCCTTACAGGATAATCTGCACCGGCTCCGAAAGATGAAAGCGATTCGCCGCATCATTGAGTTACCAATGCCGGGTGTGGTGGAATACCACGGACGACGACTACCAGCTAGTTATGCCAATTTCTATATCGCCAATCGCGTTGTCATCTTGCCGACGTACCGGCACAAGCAGAATGATCGGCGCGCGCAAGAAATTCTTCAGCGACTCTTTCCCGCTCGACGGATTGTACCGATCGACAGCACGAATCTAGTCTGGGGCCGCGGCTCATTTCACTGTCTGACACAGCAACAACCACTTTAGCTGCGGACGAAACTCAACTTCTCGTCATCTTGCTTGGCGACGTCAACTTTCACCCGGTCGCCCTCTTTGAACTTACCGGCAAGAATCTCCAGCGAAAGCGCGTCCAGCAACTTTCGCTGAATCGCTCGCTTCAGAGGACGCGCCCCAAACACCGGATCATAACCTTCCCGGGCCAATACTAATTTCGCGGCATCGGTCACAGTCAACGTGATGTGTTGATCGGCAAGCCGTTTCACAACCCGCGTCAGTTGAATCTCCACAATCTGCTTAATCTGCTCAATGCCAAGTTTGCGGAAGATAACGATTTCATCCACACGATTTAGAAATTCCGGACGGAATTGCGAATGCAAATCTTCCAGAACTAATTTTCCCACATCGTTACCATCCGCGTAATGCCGACTACCAATGTTGCTGGTCATAATAATGACCGTATTTTTGAAATCCACCACGCGCCCCTGCCCGTCCGTGAGCCGGCCGTCATCGAGAATTTGGAGCAAGACATTGAATACGTCATGGTGCGCTTTCTCGATTTCATCAAACAACACCACGGCATACGGATGTCGGCGGACAGCCTCAGTGAGTTGACCGCCTTCTTCGTAGCCGACATATCCCGGCGGCGCGCCGATGAGTCGCGCGACGGTGTGCTTCTCCATGTATTCACTCATATCAATCCGCACCATCGCATTTTCGCTGTCGAATAAAAATTCCGCCAATGCCCGCGCCAACTCCGTTTTGCCGACACCGGTCGGACCGAGAAAAATAAATGAGCCAATCGGCCGGTGTGGGTCTTGCAAACCACTCCTAGCCCGGCGCACAGCATTGGAAACAGCGAGAACACCTTCCTCCTGACCGATGACACGCTGCCGGAGCCGGTCTTCCATTTGCACGAGTTTTTCGCGCTCGCCTTCAAGCAAACGCGACACCGGGACACCGGTCCACGCACCGACAACTTTAGCAATGTCGTTTTCCGTAACTTCTTCGGCCAACATGCCGGCGCCCTTCTGAACTTTGGCGAGTTTTCCCTCAGCCGCTTTCAATTGCTTCTCCAGTTCCGGTAACCGCCCATACTCGACCTCGGCAGCTTTCGCCAAATCACCGGTCCGCTTAGCTTGCTCGGCCTGCTCCCGTGATAACTCAATTGCCGACTTCAAATCGCGCATCTCGTTCACCACGCCGCGCTCGTTCTGCCATTGCGTTTTCAACTTACGGCTCTGCTCTTGCAATCCAGCCAGCTCCTTTTCCAACTTTGTCAGTCGCTCTTTGCTGGCCTTATCGCTTTCCTTCTTCAACGCCGTCCGCTCAATCTCCAATTGCATCACGCGCCGCTCCATCTGGTCAATCTCCGTCGGCAATGAATCCAACTCGATTCGCAGCCGGGATGCCGCTTCGTCCACAAGGTCAATCGCTTTGTCCGGCAAAAACCGGTCCGCGATGTACCGGCTCGACAACATCGCCGCGCTCACCAACGCCGCGTCCTGAATCCGCACGCCGTGATGAACTTCATAGCGTTCCTTCAGTCCACGTAAAATCGCAATCGTATCTTCCACGCTCGGTTCACCGACAACAATTGGCTGAAACCGACGCTCTAACGCCGGGTCTTTCTCGATATACCTCCGGTACTCGTCGAGCGTCGTCGCGCCAATGGTATGCAATTCGCCGCGCGCCAACGACGGCTTCAGCATGTTCGCCGCATCCACCGGTGCGCCTTCGGTCTTACCGGCACCGATGATCGTATGCAGTTCGTCGATGAACAAAATGATTTGCCCTTCGGCGGAAATGACTTCCTTCAGAAACGCTTTCAGTCGGTCCTCAAATTCACCTCTGTATTTCGCGCCAGCCAACATCGAACCGATATCCAATGTCACAATTCGTTTACCTTTGAGACCCTCCGGAACATCACCGGAGACAATGCGCCGCGCCAAACCTTCCACCACCGCCGTCTTTCCCACACCGGGTTCGCCAATCAAAACCGGATTATTTTTCGTCCGCCGGGAAAGCACCTGCATCACACGCCGAATTTCCGCGTCACGACCGATGACCGGGTCGAGCTTACCTTTCCGCGCTTCCTCGGTAAGATCGCGACCATATTTTTCCAACGTCTGATATTTGTCTTCGGGATTTTGGTCGGTCACAGTGGCATTACCGCGAACCTCCCGGAGCGCTTTGAGAATATCACCGGTCTTGGCGGCAACTTTTTTCTGGTCGGCAAGGCCAAGCAACAAATGTTCAGTGCTGACAAATTGGTCTTTGAGTTTGTCGGCGTGCGATTGCGCTGAATCGAGAACTTGCTTCAGCGACTTGCTGAGAAAAGTTTCCGCCGCTCCGTGAACTTGCGGACGCCGGTGTAAATCCTCGTCGAGTTGCCGGAGCAAATCGTCGGGTTGCAGCCCGAGTTTTTCCAGCAATGGCCGCACCAAACCGTCCGGTTGCTGGATGAGTGCCGTCAGCAAATGTTCGCAGTCAACTTCCTGATGGTTGAGTTTCTGCGCCACCGCATGAGCAGCCTGCAAAGCATCCTGTGCTTTGATGGTTAGTTTATCGAAGCGAATCATGCCATCCTTCTAAGCAAGCCCGGTGCCAAACTCCAAGCTGCACACAAAATCGACTACTGCGTCAGTTTGGCGAAGTTAAACTGTGCCAACTCAACTGGACTGAGACAACCGGTCGCGGAATGGCCGGTTGCCCCCAACTCCGCCAAGCCGACCACCGCGCCTGAAATCTCACTGACTGCCCTCCGATTTCCTATTGGCGAATAGGTATTCGACGAGGCAGTGACCGCTCTCGAATGGTTCTTGTTGATCCATCATATAGCAGTTCGCTTGACTGCATTCGATTCAAAATCTTTGTCCATTCGCGCGAGCGCCACAAAGGCTTGGGCGATTTTATCGATTTCATCGTTTTGTAGCTTCTTGCCATGCGGACTCTCGACTATGTAGCCGTACAACCGTTCGTCACATATACAATGCACCCAGCCGGTCTTGCCAAAATCCGCTTCCACACGTGCGGAAGGGAAAACAAAGATACCTTGAAAATACGGATCGAGACCGCCAGCCAACATCTGCACTTGCTTCTTAAGTCCCATGATTCGTCCCGTGAACTGGTTGATATACGGCTTATCGGTCGGTTTGCCGTTGTGCAATAGTTCACCTTTGACATTTGCGCTGACGACTCCACGCCAGTTCTTCGTATCAATCAGAAACACGCCGGTCGGCCCAACGACGATATGATCAATATTGCCAAATGGTGTCGCAAGATCGTTGATAACACGAAATTCGTCTGGGAACTTTTTCAGCAGAGTACCGATAGTGACTTCGCCGACAGCCCCCCTGAGCATGTCTGACTCTTGCTTGGCCAACGCATCTAACCCTTTCAAGGCATATTTACCGGTCAAAAGTTCAACTACTAACAAAAGTAGTAGAAAGATAAGCGTCAGCGGTTGTCCTATCCGAAGTGTCGGTAGAAATACCGAAAACAACAAACCGATTACGATTCCGATCACGCCAATAGTGACCATACAAACAACTATGATACGGTTTCTTTTTCTGGCCGCTTCCTGACTGACGTACCGACCGGCTTTACCTAGAACTTGTGCCATTTAATTTCCTGTATTTAAGACCATTCAGTCTTTGCTGAAGGCAAAGGCACGATGGCGAATTTGCTTCACATGTCTCGCGGACTCTAACGGGGCATGCATTCTTCGACAAGCTCGGAATACCAATTGGGATGGAACTGACAGACGGTCGTGCTATCGGCAGGACTACTTTAACTTCGCTTGCAGGTCTGTAATTTGCTGTTCGAGTTCCCGGAGCTTGATGAGAGTCTCCGGCAAGCGTTGTGTGGCAGCGTTGATTTTTTTGAATTCTTTGTGCGGCACTGCCGGAGCACCGAGCATAAAGGAACCGGGCGGCACATCTTTGGTCACACCGGCTTGCGCCATGATGATGGACTTATCGCCAATGGTCAGATGTCCAGCAATTCCGACTTGGCCGGCAATGGTCACGTAGTTGCCAACAATCGTGCTACCAGCCATGCCAACCAGTCCACAAATGATGCAGTGCTCACCGATGACGCAGTTGTGGCCAATCTGGACGAGGTTATCAATTTTTGTACCCTTACCGATTCGCGTCGTACCAAACCGGGCGCGATCAATTGCGGTATTCGCACCGATTTCAACATCATCACCGATTTCGACATTCCCAAGCTGGGGAATTTTCTTGTGCCGGCCTTCTACCATTTCAAAACCAAAACCGTCCGCGCCAAGAACAACACCGGCATGGAGAATTACCCGCGAGCCAATGACGGCATACTCCCGCAATGTGACGTTGGCGTGAAACACACAATCCGTTCCAATCCGGCAACCGGTCCCAATGAAACTACCGGCGCCAATTACTGACCGGTCACCGATGACCGCATCCGCTTCAATGACGGCATGTGGCTGAATCGAAACATCTTTACCAAGTTTAGCAGTCGCAGCGATTACCGCGGTCGGATGGACACCCGGGGCAAAGCAAACCGGTGGTGGTGTGATTTTTTCCACGAGCCGCGCAAACGCCGGCATCGGATTTTCAAGAATCACCAACGTCGCTGGTAGTTCACCGACCACAGTGTCAGCCAGCGCTTGAGTGAGCAGAATGACCGAAGCTTGCGTGGTTTTCAGCGCAGCAACATATTTCGGGTTCCCGACAAATGTCGCATCGCCCCGCCGGGCTTCTTTGATTCCGGCCACACCGGTAATGACACTCTCCGGATTACCGACAAGCGTTCCACCGGTAATCGCGGCAATTTCGCGAGCGGTGAGCACGCTTATTTCTTCTTCTCAACCGGTTTCTCTGCGCCTTTATCTTCGGTCTTGGTTATTTCGGCGGGTTTATTCTTGTTGAGAATTTTCAGCATGTCCTCGGTAATATCAAAAGATTCCTGCGCGTAAATAATTACCGGCTCTTGATTCAAGCTGTTACCGGACTTATCAAAAACAATGCTGTAACCGGCATCGCGGGACTCTTTCAACACAATGTCTTTGATTTCCTTCAAAATTCCCTGACGCATCCGCTGGGTTTGCTGGTCCAGCATCTTCCGGTGGCTTTCCCGGTATTCCTCAATGTTCCGCTGCATGGCCTGAGTTTCAGTCAGCTTGTCCTGCACCGCTTTTTTCTTCTGCTCGCGAACCTCAGCAGTGAATTCAGTCTTCTCTTGTTCTTCCCGGAGCTTGTTGAGGTCATCCACCAGTTTCCGGTATTGTGCCAACATCTCTTCGTGTTCCTTGTTATATTGGTCGGCAGTATCTTTCAATTTTTGCGAAGCCACCGGCGTCCGATAGTATTCGGTGAACAGTCGATTCAGATCAACGGTGACAATTCGCCCACTCGGAACTTGCGCGAAAGCTCCACCGGTAAGCGTCAGTGCCGCCAAAATAATTACTAGAACTTGTTTCATATTTTTATCCCTTTCGTTTGTTTTCCTAAACTATTTCAAAATTGATAACCGCCACTAAACTGGATTTTACCATTCTTTCCACTTTGCGAGTCAGTCTGAATCGGATACCCGTAATCCAACCGCAACGGCCCGATTGGAAGATTTAACCGCACTCCCATTCCAGCATCTGACTTGAGGTCGCCGGCGCTAAAAGTATATGAATTCTTTTCTACTTCACCGATATCAAAGAAAAATGCCAAGCGTACCCGCTCCACTATCGGCAACGAATATTCTGCGGTGGCATTCACCATTGTGTTACCACCAATCGGTTGTCCTTGAAAATCCTTCGGGCCGACATCGCCGTACTTAAATCCGCGCAATGTATTTGCGCCACCGAGGAAATACCGGTCATACATCGGCACATCATCTACTCGAACATGCTCACCACCGAGTTCAGTCACAATCGGACCGGAGCCTTTCGTTGAGCCGAAGGCATCCACGATGCTCACCGCACCGAGAATTTCTAAAACATGTTTCTCAAAAAACGGAAAAAACACCGATGACTTTGCATTTAACTTATAATCTGACACATCACCACCGAGCGGACCACCGGCAACTTCGCCCGATATTTCCGAACGAATTCCCTTGGTGGTCAGGAACACACTATCTCGCGTATCGTACACCAACGACAGCAACGTTGAACTCCGCAACTTCGATCCCGCTTGTGATTGCATTTCTGCCGAGGCATTTGTCGCAATCGTTTCGGAAATCTCTTGAATGGTGTATTGGACTTGGGCGCGTAAGAATTCGTTTAATGCTTTTTCGAAGCGTAACGAAGTCCCAGTCCGATTTTCACTGAATTCCGTGCTCAGGTAACTGCTTTGGGTGTGAAACAAATCCACTCCCAATAGCAACCGCTGATCCAGAAACCACGGCTCAACGAATGAGGCAATGTAATCTTGCCGCTTAAATCCGACTTGGGCGCGAATCCGCGCTTTCTGACCGCCACCGGTAAAGTTCGGCCAATTGAACAGATCAAAATTCCCCTGTGTGAGTTCAACAAATCCAATCAGACTGTCAATTGAGCTGAACCCGGCACCAAACGTCACATTACCAGTGCGTTGCTCTTCTAGTTGCACCGATAGATCGCGCCGATTTGGAATTGGCGTGGGTTCCGGTGTGGCCTCGATCTTGGAAAAATAACCGAGATTCTTGAGACGTTCCTTACTCGCATCAATCCGCACCGTGTTATAAATATCACCTGGCGCAACCGCTAATTCACGACGAACCACTTTATCTTTAGTGCGCGTATTTCCACGAATGACAACCTTCTCGATATAGATAAGCTCGCCTTCTTGCACCGCATAAAACAAATCCAGCATTCCAGTTTCGACATTCGCATCCCGCCGCGAATTCACCCGCGTGTCAATGTAGCCGCGACTGCCGTAATAATCTTCTAGGGCTTTGATATCTTTCGACAAGCCGTCAGGTGTAAAGGTTTTGCCGCTATTCATTTTGAGATACTTCTGTAGCTCAGTCACCGTGAACAACTTATTTCCTTCAAGCTTAACAGTACCCACCTTGTATTGCTGACCTTCAAAAATCTCGATATGGATGGCCATCCATTTTTTATTCAACCGCTCAACATTACTCGCCTTGATTTCTACATCGATGTAACCCTTTGACCGGTAATGATCACGAATTTTTTCCAAATCTTCCGCAAATTGCTCGTCCTTAAGCACGCCTGATCCCGCCATCCACGATCCCCACCACCGGCGCTTCGTCTTAATCAGTTTTAGCAAGACCGGCGTCTTGACGGCTTTGTTACCGGTAATCTGAATGGCCTTGATGAACACTCGGTCAGCTTCCGTCGCCTTAAATTTTAGAATCGCCTTGCCGGTATCTTTGTCAAAGCTGCTGACCGGCTCTACCTTCGCATCCGGAAAACCAGCCTTTTGGTAAATCTCAATCATCTTCGCCGCAATCTCGTGCGCCTTCCGCTCGTCAAATATATCGCCAACTTTCAATGTAACTTCGCGTTTGAGCCGTTCATTCCGAATCAGCTTACCGCCTTCGACGGTGATTTCTTTCAGCGTTGCCTTGCCGGTCACCTGATAAATAATCCGCACACCGTCCGTCACTGTTTCTTCCAACACGCGCACATCAAGAAAAAATCCGGTGCCAATCAAAGTCCGCACATCCTGCTCAATCATGTCACGCAACCGCGGCTTGCCCACTGTCGTCTGAATATTCGCCTGAACAATGGCCCGATTGACATTCGCCGGTCCGACGAAAGTAATCTCGATCTCACGAACGATTGGCCCGTCCTCTTCCACTGCCAACACCGGTAAACACATCGCCAGACACATTAGTAATATCAACCGCCGCATCATTCTGCCTCCTTGTCGCCAGGTACATCTTCATCACTAATGCGCGCCGCATTTTCAAAGCGCGTGTATTCGTTGAGAAAGCTGAGATTCACATTCCCCGTCGGTCCACTCCGCTGCTTGGCGATATGCAACGTAGCCTGACCTTTGAGTTTCTCGCGGCTTTCGGCATCATCCTCATACACTTCCGGTCGCACCAACAAACCCACGATGTCGGCATCCTGTTCCAGTGAGCCAGATTCCCGCAAATCGGCCAATCGCGGTTTCCCTTCACGCGCTTCCGGTTGCCGATTCAATTGGCTCAACACAATCACCGGAACATTCAATTCTTTTGCCAGCGCCTTAATCCCGGAGGAAATATCTGCCACCTCGACTTGCCGGCTCTGGTCGGCGCGCCGCGATGGGGCTTTCATCAATTGGAGATAATCAATCACGATCAATTCAATTTTATACTGCGACTTCATCCGCCGGGCCCGCGCCCGAACCTGATTGATAGCCAATCCTGGCGTATCGTCAATATACATCGGCGCTTTAATTAATTCGCTCGCCGCCGTCGTCAGCGCCGCATGATCTTTTTCCCGTGAAAAACCATCCTGCAACGCCCGGAGATTCACCGCGCCCCGCGAACAAAGCATCCGTTTGACCAATTCTTCCGACGACATTTCCAAGCTAAACACCGCCACCGGTTTATTCTGATCAATCGCCACGTTTTCCGCAATGTTCATCGCCAGCGAAGTTTTACCCATTGACGGCCGAGCGGCAATAATAAACACATTGCCACCGCGCAAACCCGACGTGAGTTTATCAAGATCCCGGAAGCCGGTCGCGAGACCGGTAATCGCTCCACGATTTTCAAACATCTTCTCGATGTTGCTCATCGCCTCCCGGACCAAAAGCTTCGTCGCTTTCGCTCCGGTCTGAGATTTCTCCGCGTTGATATTAAAAATCTGTTGCTCGACCTCGTTAATCCAATCCGGCACGTCATCTTGCCGGTCGAATGCCCGGGTCATAATATCGTGGGCAGCGCTGATGAGCTTACGGAGGAGATGTTTTTCCCAAACGATGTTGATGTAATGCTCAACATTCGCGGTCGTAGGTACGCGAGTCACGAGGTCGCTCAGAAAGCCAGCACCACCAATTTCTTCGAGGAGTCCTTTGTCGCGGAGTCGTTGCGCCAGTGTCAGCGCATCAATCGCCTTGAGACTATCTTGAAGCCCAACAATTTCCCGGAAAATAACTTGGTGGGCGGCATAGTAGAAATACGAACTGTCGAGGTGCTCACAAACCTGCGCGGCTGCTTCCTCTGGACTCAACAACATCGCGCCGAGCACCGCCATTTCGGCTTCCTGACTATTCGGTAAAATGCGCTCCAGCGCAAGCGCCGTTAGGCCACGATTACTACCGGCTGGTGCTCCCTGTTCCGACGGCATAATTTTTGTCGGAGGCATGAGATCTGGCCGTTCCTAACCGTTATTTCTTCTTGGCCTTTTTCGGACTTTCGGGTGCCGGTGCTACTACGACCGGTGCCACCGCGCTCGCAGCCGCCGCTTCAACGTGAATCTTAACCTTAGTCGCCACGGTGGAATGCAATTTCACATCCACATCAAATACACCGCAGGTGCGAATTGGGTGTTCCAACACAATCTTCTTGCGATCAATCGTGATGCCTTCCTTCTTCAATGCATCCGCGATGTCCGCTGCCGTTACTGAGCCGAATAATTTCTCGTCCGGGCCGGCCGGTGCGCTAATCGTAAAGGCTTGCTTGGTCAATTGGTTTTCGACTTCCTTGGCTCCCGCCAACGACGCCGCTTCTTCCGCCGCACGCTTCTTTTGCATACCTTCAACCCGCCGGAGGTTACCGGCCGTTGCTGGCATCGCCAGTCCTTGCGGAATCAGAAAATTACGGGCGTAACCATCCGCTACTTTGACCGCTGCGCCTTCTTCGCCGAGATGTTCCACCTTGGCCGTTAGAATCACTTGAATGCTCATAAGGATGCTCCTAGAAAAATCACCGGACAATCAACATGGTCCGCGCCCGTTTAATCGCATTGGCGAGCTGGCGCTGGTGCATGGCGCAGTTGCCGGACAGACGGCGGGACAAAATCTTGCCACGCTCCGTCATGAATTTCTTCAACAGATCACCCTGCTTATAATCAATGCTGACTTGATCTTTGCAAAGTTTGCAATCGCGTTGGATGGGGACTTCACGCCGGTTGGTTCGCGGCGCGGATTCGTATTCAGTATCTCTTGCCATAGCTAGTTACTCTTTCGTTGTTCAAAATGGAATATTATCGTCGGCTTCGCTTGCCGGCGGAGCGGATTCTTCTTCAGTCGCCACCGGTTTCACTGCCGGCTTGCCCACAGGTCGCGCCGCTCGCGCCGCCGGTGGCTGGTCACTAAACTCAGCGCCACTTTTTGGCGAACCGAGAAATTGGAAACTTTCACAGACAACTTTCAGCTTGCTGCGTTTCTGACCCGATTCCTTATCGTCCCACTGGTCGAGCTTCAACCGACCTTCAATGAAAATCGGACGGCCTTTTGACATATACTGGCCGATAGTTTCCGCTTGCCGGCCCCAGACCTCAACATCGACGAAGGTGACTTCTTCCTTTTTCTCGCCAGATTCAGTCGTCCAATTCCGGTTTACCGCCAAGCCAATGGTCGCCAACGCCGTTCCCTTCGGAGTGTAACGCACCTCCGGATCACGGGTCAGATTCCCCATCAACATTACTTTGTTAAAATTCGCCATACGCCACTAGACTTTGACGGCTTCCTTTTTCTCAGCCTTATCTTTCTTCTTCTTGCGCGGCTTCTCTGGAATCACTTCGCTGATCTGCCAGCGAAACATTTCCGCGTCGAGATGAAATTTCGCATCCAACCCGGTAATCGCCTTCGCCGGCGCATCAAAAATCACATTGATATAGTGACCGGAGCTGCGCTTCGGACTAACCCGCGCAAATGGCTTCGGCCCCATTTTCTGCACGGTTTCAACGCGGCCACCGGCCTGCTCAATCTCTTTTTGAATCCGCTCAATGATTTCTTTTTCGGCATCTTCTTTGCCGACCACATCCAAAATAAATAAACCTTCGTATTTCTTCAAACTGCCTCTTCCTTTCTTCGATTAAACCGATTCATGGCTACCGCAAAACCGTCACGGAAGCAACACTCGACTGCATCCACCGCCGTTTCCACCGCCGCCACAACTTCTTTGCGTTCCGCCGCTGAAAATCGCCCGAGCACATGCCCGGAAATATCCGCACCGGCCGGCAACGTTCTACCAATCCCAATCCGCAGCCGCGCAAACTCCTCATTTCCACCTAGCGCCTCGATGATCGACCGTAAACCGTTATGACCACCGCTGCCGCCGGACAACCGCAATCGCAATTGCCCCAACGGCAAATCCGCGTCGTCAACTATCACCAGCACTTCCGCCGGTAGCGCTTTCGTCCAATTCACCAGCGCCACGACCGACGCGCCGCTGCGATTCATAAACGTCTGCGGCTTGGCAAACATGATTTTGCCAGAGTCCAGCGTTACCTCGCCGACTTCCGCCGCAAACTTCAACTTCTTTCGCAAAGAACAATCCAACTTCCCGGCCACTCGCTCCACCACATCGAATCCGATATTGTGGCGCGTTCCGACGTACTCCTTGCCGGGGTTACCCAGCCCGACCACCAACTTTGCCCGGGCCGCCATCGCCGGTCGCTCCAACTATTTCTTGCCAGCCGCGGGTTTCGCTTCGGCCTTGCCGGCGGCAGGTTTAGCGTCTGCTTTTCCAGCCGCAGCCGGTTTCGCCTCAGCTTTGCCGGCGGGCTTCGCATCGCCCTTAGCTTCGCCTTCAGCCGCTTCTTCGCCTTCAACCTTCTTCGCACCGATAACTTCCGGCTCTCCGGCACCCGCTTCGGCCGTCGCTGTCGCGGCAGCTTCTTCCGCAATCGGAGCCACAACCAAGAAGATGGTCATATCTTTATCATCAATCAAATCCACACCGGTCGGCGGCACAACATCACGAACGTGAATGCTCTGGCCAATTTCCAATTTCTCGACATTGACTTCGAGAATTTCCGGCAAATCTTTCGGCAAACATTCGACATGCAATTCGCGCATGACGTATTCCAACACGCCACCACCGTTTTTCACGCCAGTCGGCTCGCCCACTGGACGCACTGGTACCTTCGTGCGGAATTTTTCCGTCGCCAACACTTCGTGAAAGTCCACATGCAAAATCGTGTCCTTAAATGGATGATGCTGAACTTCCTGAATCAGCGCGAGCCGGTTGTTCGTCTTGCCGCTCTCTTCCACTTGCAAATCCACCAACACGTTTTCACCGGTGGCGCGATGCAACACATCGCCAAGTTCCCGGGAATTGACGGTAATATTGTAAGGTTTGGTGTGCACACCATACACACTACCCGGCACAACACCTTGTGCCCGCAACCGTTTGACCTGCGTCCGCCCGGTGGTGTTACGCAACTGCGCTTTTAATTGTACCTGCTTAGCCATATTTCATTCTCCAATTTTAAAATCTTCTAACTCTCTGGTCGCGCTCCATTGACATCAAATAGCGAAGAAACCGATTCCGAATTATGAATCCGTTTAATCGCCTCACCCAACACCGGCGCAACTGACAATTCTGTCATTTTGAAACCAGTCACTCGCGAGTGCGGCACAGTATCAGTTGTGACCAATTCCTCCAACTTCGATTTTCGCAACCGATCGACGGCATGCGACCCCAGTACGGCATGCGTCACTGAGGCATAAATCTTTCGAGCCCCTTTTGTCTTCAAAATCTCCGCTGCCCGCGTCAACGTCCCCGCTGACTCCGTCAAATCATCCACCAGCAATACGTCCTTACCCTTCACATCGCCAACCACGCTGAGCACTTCCACATCCGTAGCACTCGTGCGTTTCTTCGCCACAATCGCCAGCGGCGCGTGAAACATATTCGCGTAAGCGTGCACCATTTTCACACCGCCGATGTCCGGTGACACCACGACCAAATTCGACAAATCTTTCTTCTGAAAATACCGATAAATCACCGGTGCCGCATACAAATGATCCACCGGGATGTCAAAAAATCCCATGATTTGCTGCGCATGCAAATCCATCGTCAACACCCGATTCGCCCCCGCCGCCACAATCAAATTCGCCACCAACTTCGCCGTAATCGGCACCCGCGGCTGATCTTTCCGATCTTGCCTAGCATAACCAAAAAATGGCACCACCGCCGTAATCCGTTGCGCACTCGCCCGCCGGCACGCATCAATCATAATCAGCAACTCCATCAAATGCTGATTCGCCGGCGGCGACGTCGGCTGTACAATAAACACATCGCGACCCCGGATGTTTTCGTTAATCTTAACGAAAGTCTCATGATCCGGAAACGCCGTGACCGTGGCATCCCCCAGCCGCACACCGACATAGTCGGCAATGCGCTGCGCCAATGGTCGATTCGCATTTCCTGAGAAAATTTTCATACTCGCCCAAAAATCAAGGCCACCCGCACAAGCCGTGGCCTTTGATGTGGGGAGCTTTCTTACCGTAACCCGTCCGGCATTTCAACCTGAATTTTTCAAGCCACCGGACCGGCACTATGATTTCTTGTCGCCGATGCGAACCAGTGCGTAAAGAATTGCCGACGGAATTCCACCCAACAACACCAGCACAATGAAAATTCCGTGGCCTTCACCACGTTTGCGAATATCCGCATACACCCAACTCGCCAGCAGCAAATGAATCACCGCGAGAATGGACAACACGCAACGCAGCAAACACCGCCCCACCGGACACATCGGGCAACTTTTTACCGCCGCCGGAGCTGCGCAATGCGGTTGCGTCGAACAACACGCTTTCACCGGCTGCGGCTCGTCTTGTGCCATTACCGGCAATGCCAGTACCCCACCCAAAACCACTAAACACATCATCATTCTTTTCATAATCAATCCTCCGTTGAACCGACAATACACCGGCTTGATGCTTTTAGCGACTCGATTCCTACCGCTTCAAGCTGACGCCACGCCGGAGATAAGTCGGCACATCGAGGTCTTCGCCGTTGTAAAGCGTCGGCTCGCTTTTCTCAAACCGACCACGCGGCACACCTTCTAATGGCAAATTTTCCTGCTTCGCCTGCGGTTCTTTCTTAACGGCCGCTGGTTTTACCGATGACGTTACCGGTGCGGCAACTTCCGGAACCGGTTGTCGGGTCGCGACCGGTGTCGCTGCCGGTGCCGCGCGCCGAGGTAACGCATTGACGGTGGCAATCACGGTAATCGTTAGCCGGTCCACATACGCTTCATCAATTGCCGCGCCCATCGTCACCTGACCTCGCGAAGCGATTCGCGAAATCGGTTCCACCGCGTGTTGCACATCCGCCAGCGTCATATCCGGACCGCCCAGCACACTAATCAACACCGCTTCCGCTTTGCCGAGCACATCGCCGCCTTCAAACAACGGATTTTCCAGCAACGCCTTCACCGCCTCGCGCGATTTATCCTTACCGGTCGCCGTGCCAAAACTGAAAAGCCCGTCGCTGTGTTTGGAACCGAGCGCATTGCGCAAATCGGCAAAGTCCACATTGATCAAACCCTTCCGGGCTAGCAATTGCCAGAACGCCTGCACGCCGGTCGCCACCAACTCGTTCCCGCGCTGAAATGCGTCAATCGCCGTCGCGCGTTCACCGGCCACCTTAAATAATTTGTCGTTCGGAATGCAAATGACCGCATCGGCTTGCGCCTTGAGTTGGTCTAAACCCGCCAGCGCTTTTTGCCGGCGACCGACACCTTCAAATGCAAACGGCTGCATTACAAACGCCAGCACCAACGCGCCCTGCTCTTTCGCCGCCTTCGCCACCACCGGTGCCGCACCGGTGCCGGTGCCACCGCCGAGACCGGCCACAATGAAAACAATCCCGGTATTTTGCGCCGCCGCTTCCAACCGTTCCGCATCTTGCTGCGCGGCGCGCAAACCGAGTTCCACATCACCACCGGTGCCGAGACCGTGCGTGATGGCCGAACCAATTTGCATTTTCTCCGCGCCGGTAATTCCACTCAACGCCTGCAAATCGGTGTTCACGGCGACCAGCTCAATGCCGGCCAGCGGATGCTGCGCATCACCGGCAATCGCGCTGGCGATTTGGCCGACAGCATTGCAACCGGCACCGCCAACGCCGAAAACTTTCAGGCGAGTGCGGGCCGGCGTCTCATTCGATTCAGTGGTTTTGCGAATGGGTGTCATAAGTTTCTCCTCACATCAGCAACGCGCGAATTTTCAGGAAATAACCGCGCACGGTTTGACTCACACGCTCAATCGACGTCGGCGCGTTGTGGTGGTCTCGCTGCGAACCTTGCGCGTACCGGATGAGACCGATGGTGGTGGAATACTCCGGGCTTTCGATGGTCGCAGTCGGACCGCTGACGGTGTGGCTGTGACCGATGTTCACCGGTAATCCAAAAATATTCGTCGCCAACCGTTCCATCCCGCGCAATCGAGCGCAGCCACCGGTGATAAATACGCCGGCGCCGAGGTAATCGGTCAGTTTATTTTTGTCGATGTCTTGCTTGATGAAGTTGAGCGTTTCCTCGACGCGCAGATTCATCACCCGGCAAAGCTGTTGCTTCGAGACTTCCCGGTCCGCCAAGCCGACTTCGCGCTTCAGATTGATAGTTTCATCCACGTCCAGCAACTCCAACGAACCATGCTCAATTTTCAGAGCGTCGGCTCGGTTCATCGGAATCTTCAAACCAGTCGCGATGTCATTCGTAATGTGATCGCCACCGACCGCAATGACGCCAGTGTGTTGAATCGTGCCGTCCCGGTAAACGATGTAATCCGTCGTACCGCCACCCATATCAATCACGACCGCGCCGAGCTGCCGATGTTCCGGCGTCAACACCGCCAGCGCCGAAGCGAGGCTGCTGACGGCAATGTTGGCGACATCAAGCGGAACTTGTTTGATGCAGCGAATTGTGTTTTGCAACCGCGTTTTCACGCCGTGAATCACATGCACATCGGCTTCGAGTTTTGCGCCCATCATGCCAAGCGGCGTCTGAATGCCGTCCGCGCCATCCACATAAAACCGTTGCCGAATCGCGTGCAGCACCACGTGATCCATCGGAATGTTCACGGCTTTGGCATTGAGCATCACGTTGCGAACTTCGTCCTCAGTAATCTCGCGATCTTCATTGGTAACGGCGACACTACCGCGATTATTGAAGCACCGGAGATGACCACCGGTCACGCTGGCGTAAACATTCCGAATCTCGACATCTGCGCTTTCCTCCGCCTGAATCAACGCATCGTGAATGTTCTGCGTCGCGGCTTCCATATTCACAATCTCACCTTTACGCACACCTTCCGATGCCACTTGGCCGACACCGATAATGGAAATGTTCCCGCCGTCCACGACTTCGCCGACTACGGCGCAGACTTTCGACGTACCGACTTCCAACCCCACCACAATTCGATCTTTTGCCATCATAATTTCCCCTTCAATTTGCAAATGCCACCGGCACCCCACGTGCCACAGTCAAATCCACCGCCGCCACCAACTTCTGCCGTTGCGCCGCCCACGTCATAATCGCGCTGAGCCGCCGCATTTGTTGTTGAAAATTCGCCACATCAAATTTCACCTGCGTATTTTGCTTCGTCGTCAACGTCAACTGGCGCGGCTTCGAAATATCCACCGTCGCAATTTCCATCATCGATCCCGCCGCCGCCTGCTGCACTTTATCGAGCAACTCCAACGCCCGGTAAATCTGCTCCGATTGCACCTGCTTGCCGACGCGCACATCCACCGGTGCCACGCCCGTCAACACCGGCAACGCCCCCGGCGCTTGCGGCTGAATCACCGTGCCATCGCGCAACCGGAGCGGCGTCATCACCATTCCAGCTCGGTCAATAAACAGCACCGGCGCGTCCGTCGCTTTCAACCGCGCCACCGCAATCCGCTCGTTCACGCGGATAAATAATTTTGACGGCATCACCCGCCGCACCTCGACACATCGAATCACCGGCACCGCTTCCAAATTCCGTTGCACCTGCGCGAGGTCCAGCGACAAAATATTTTGTCCTTCCGCCACGCCGGCCAAACCCATCACTTGCGCCTTCGTCATTCCGCCGTCATTCTCGACATCGATTCGCGTGATGGCAAACCGCGGATTTTCGTACACCAATCGCGCCGAGGTAAATTTCACTAACCGGTAAATTCCGTAACCGCCAAATCCAATCACCGCGACTACCGCCGCGAGGGTCGACAACCAGCGCACACGACTCCGCAGCCGGCCTTCCGTCTGCACTTTCACATCCAGCAAATACTGGTTCCGCTTCCGCCGGCGATTACCAAGTTTAATCATCAGACTGTCACCGCCTCCATTCGTCGCGCCAACGCCAGTTCCACCATCCGCGAACAAAGCGCTGGCAATTCCATTCCCGCCGCCCGCGCCGCCTTCGGCAACAAACTATTCGCCGTCATCCCCGGTAGCGTGTTCACTTCCAAAACATAAAACTGGCCAGTCGTCTCATTCATCATCAAATCCACTCGCGAATAATCCCGGCAACCGAGACATTCGTGCGCCCGCAACGCAAACATCTTCGCACGCGCCGTGATCGTTGCTTCCAACGGCGCCGGACAAATTTCTTCGGCGGCACCGGTCGTGTACTTCGCTTCGTAATCAAAAAATTCCCGCTTCGTCTTGATTTCCACCACCGGCAACGCCCTGCCATCCAAAATCCCCACCGTGAACTCGCGTCCCCGCACAAACTCTTCCACCATCACTTGCGAATCAAATTGCCGCGCTTGTTGATACGCCTGAACTAACGCCGCCAAATCATCCACGCGACTAATTCCCACACTCGAACCTTGCCGCGCCGGTTTCACAAACAACGGCCAGTGCAATTCCTCCGGCACATTCACGCCATCAAAGATCACCGATTTCGGCGTCGGAATTCCCGCCTCGAGAAAACATTCTTTTGCCAAAATTTTATTGAATGCTCGCGCACTCGCGCCGGGATCCGAGCCGGTATACGCCACGCCGTGGTCTTCCAAAATTCTCTGAATCTGTCCGTCTTCGCCAAACGTCCCGTGCATCGCGATAAACGCCACGTCCACGTCCGCCGGCACATTTACTGCCGTGCCCTGAATATCCACCGGCACCACCGACATCCCCGCGTCGCGCAAAGCCGCCACCACCATCGCGCCGGATTTCCGCGACACTTCCGCTTCCGCCGACGGCCCGCCCATCAACACCGCCACTCGTAAATCTTTCATCCTTCCCTCCCTAAAATTTGAACTTCTGGTTCCAGTTCAATCCCGCGCTCTTGCCGGGCGCGCAACCGAATCTGCTCCATCAACGCCAACACATCGCCCGCCGTCGCGCCGCCTTCATTCACAATAAAATTCCCGTGCAACTCCGACACTCGCGCTCCACCAACTGCCGTACCTTTCAACCCCAATTCATCAATTAACTTCCCGGCCGCAATCGTTCCCGGATTTTTGAACACGCAACCCGCGCTTGGCTTCGCCGGCTGACTCGCCCAACGTTTCGCCTCAAACTGCCGGAGCCGCGCATCAATCTCCGCTCGCGCCGTTTTCTGCCCACGCAAAATCGCCGTCAGCACCACGTGATTCGCAAATAGCGGACAGTTCCGGTAATACACCGGCAACGTCTCCGCCGCTGCATCATAAATTTCCCCAGTCATACTCACGTACCGGACCCACTCCACCACATCAAACGTCTGTTTCCCCATCGCCCCAGCATTCATCCGCAACGCCCCACCGAGCGACCCCGGGATTCCTTCCAAAAACTCCAATCCACCCAGCTCATGCTGCTTCGCCAAATTCACAATGCTCCGCAACCGCGCTCCGCCGCGCGCATACAACCGCTCGCCGTCCGCTTCCACCTTCGAAAATTCTGCCGCTGAAAGTTGCACCACCACTCCCGCAATCCCGCCATCACGCACCAACAAATTTGTTCCACGCCCCACCACCATCACCGGCACATTTCGCTCATGGCAGTAGCGCAACAATTTCGCCAAATCGTTTTCGTTCCCCGGTTCCACCCAAACTTCCGCCGGCCCACCGACCCGCATCGAAGTGTGTCGCGCCATCGGTTCATCGCGCCGCACCACCGCGTCGCTGGTCAACGCCGCGCGCAAATCCTTCTCGATACTCACCGGTGACGCCGTTGCCACCAAAATGTTCGGCCCTTGCTTCGCGAGTTTCTCTGCCACCGCCTGCGCCACCTTATAAATATCACCAGCGCCCATCACCAACACCAAATCACCGGTGCGCGCTTCCGTGAAAAGTTGCTGCGCCAACCGTTGCAAATCCGGTTCATACGTCACATCGGTTTGTCCCGTCGCCAACACGCCATCATAAATTGTCCGACCACTCACACCGGCAATCGGCGCTTCGCTCGCCGCGTACACATCCGTCAGAAAAAGTTTATCGGCTTTCCGGAATGCCGTCGCAAATTCCTTCTGCAACGCCTGCGTCCGCGAGTACCGGTGCGGCTGAAACGCCGCAATCACCCGCTGATAACCGAGCGTTCGCGCCGCTGAAATTGTCGCCGCAATTTCCGTCGGATGATGCGCGTAATCGTCCACCACCGCAATGCCTTCGCCATCGTAGCGGCGTTCAAATCGCCGTTTCGCGCCGGTGAACTTCGCCACCGCCGCCGCGACTTTTTCAAATGGCATTCCCAATTGATCCGCCACCGCAATCGCCGCTAGCGCATTCACAACATTTTGTTTACCGGGAATCACCAATTCGATTTCACCGAGCCGTTGGTCCCGGCAAATCACTGTGAACCGGCACCCGCGATTCGTCGGCGTGATGTCGAGTGCCCGATAATCCGCTTTCTCCGACAACCCAAATGAAATCGCCGTGCGACTTTCCTTCGCCAACGTCGTGCAGTTCGCGCAATCGGCGCAGTAAAATACCGTGTTCAGCGTGCTCCGGAAAAACGATTCAAAATTCGCCAGCAACCCTTTCATCGTCCGGTGATGGTCGAGATGTTCCGCTTCGATGTTCAGGCAAATCGAATATTGCGGCGTGAACCCAATCAACGTGCCGTCGCTTTCGTCCGCTTCCGCCACGAAATACTTACCGGCGCCAAACTGCGCGTTCGTCCCCAGCACCGGCACCTGACCGCCGACGCAAAAAGTCGGCGCGCTATCACTGCGCGTCAGCACATGCGCAATCAACGCCGTGGTCGTCGTCTTCCCGTGCGTCCCGGCCACTGCGATATTATTTTTGTGCGTCATCAACGCCGTCAACAACAGCCCGCGCCGAATTGCCGGAATCTTCAACTCCGCCGCCGCGATTAATTCCGGATTCTCTGCGGTCACCGCTGAAGTGAACACCACTAACTCCGTATCCGGCCGCACATTCTTACCGGCGTGGCCGACAGAAATTTTTGCGCCGAGCTTCTTCAACCCGGTCGTCTCACCGTTCGGCAACAAATCCGAACCGGTCACGATGTGACCTTGTTGCAATAGCAACCGGGACAATCCGCTCATCCCGCAACCGCCGATGCCGACAAAATGCACACGGCGCGGATTCACCCAGAGAAAATCAATTAATTGCTGTCTAGTCAGCATACGTCTCCACCAAATCCGCAATTCGCTCCGCCGCATCGCTCACCGCCAACGTCTGCACCGCGCGCGCCATCCCAGCCCGCCGGTGAGCATCGTCGAACAACCCGGCTAACTCCTCCGGCAGCCGCGACACCGGTTCCGCAATTCGCGCCGCGCCGATGCGCTCAAAAACTTTCGCGTTATGCCACTGATGATTACCGGTGGCCTGCGGATACGGCAACAAAATCGCCGGCAAACCGAATACCGCCAATTCCGTCAACGTCGCCGCGCCCGACCGGGCTACCACCAAATCCGCCGCGCTGTACGGCAATTCCATTTCACTGCAAAAACTCATCACGTTCGCCGTAAATCCATTTTTTTGGTATGCGGCGCGCAACGTCGCCTCGTCGCGCAGCCCACTCAAATGCACAAATTGCGCTCGCTCTTTCCAAGCGGAAAGCTCCGGTAACGCCGCAATCACCGCCTCGTTCACCGCCCGCGCCCCTTGACTGCCGCCCATCACCAAAACCGTCAGTCGCTGACGGTCAAGCCCTAGCCGTTCGTGGGCACCGGCAATTTTTCCCTGCCGGAGCGTTTGCCGAATCGGTGTCCCGGTCACCGTCACCGGTTTACGCCCAAAAAATTTCGCGCAGTCCGGCACGCCCACCGCAATATGATCCGCCCACTTGCCGGACCACCGGTTCGCCTTGCCGGGTACAGCATTCGACTCGTGAATTAACTTCACACCGCGTCGTCGCCACTTGGCCGCGAACACCGCCGGTGCCGAGGTAAATCCGCCCATGCCCAGCACCGCGTCCGGTTCAAACTGCCGACATTCTTCCAAACAATCGCCAACCGCTCGCGCTAACCGGACACAAAATTTCACCAAGCCACCGGCACCGGTATAACCCACTGCCGAAACTGACCGAACCGTGATTGCTGAATTTTTTAGTGCCGCTTGATCCACCGCTTTTTCCGAAACCAACAATTTCACTTCGTGCCGGCGCGACACCAACATTTCCGCGACCGCAAGGCCGGGAAACAAATGCCCGCCCGTTCCGCCGCATGCGATGAGCACTTTCATATGCTTAATTCGCGTTGCTCAAAAAATTCTCGCTCGACCGTGCGCGTTTCCATCGCGCCGTGCCGGTAAATACTCAGTAAAACGCCCACCGCCACCAGATTCATCATCACGTTCGACCCGCCGTAACTGAGAAACGGCAACGCGAGACCTTTCGTCGGCAACCACGCGGTGACGACGCCGATATTGATGAGTGTTTGCAAACCAATCATCGTGGTAATTCCGAACCCGAGATATTGGCCGAACAAATCCGGCGCACGCAGACTGATGATGATGCCGCACGCCACCAACGCGATGAAACATGCCAGCACCGCCAGCACGCCGATGAGACCGAGTTCTTCGCCGACGATTGGAAAAATGAAATCGGTGTGCGCTTCCGGCAGATAAAACATTTTTTGTCGGCTATTGCCGAGACCGAGACCGTTAATGCCGCCGGAGCCAAACGCCAGCATCGCTTGCCAGACTTGGTAACCGGGGCCGGCTTTGTATTTTGCGAGGTCGGTGAAGGCCAGCATCCGACGCATCCGGACCGCATTATGTGAAATCAAGACCGCAAAACCGATGATGCCGGTTAAAATTGTTGGGCCGAGGTACCGGAGGCGAACGCCGGCCACAAACATCATCGCGATGGCGACTGCCGCCAGCAACGCCGTCGTGCCGAAATCTGGTTCGGCCAAAACTACCAGACACGTTCCACCAACCACCGCCATCGGCAGCAGAAAACCGCGACCGAAGCGTTCAATCCAGCGTTTTTCTTTGGCGAGATAATGTGCTAGCCAAGTGATGAGCGCGAGCTTGGCAAACTCCGATGGTTGAACACGAATACTCCCAAGACCAAGCCACCGGCGCGCCCCACTCACTTTGATTCCGACGTGCGGAATCAGCACCACAACTAAAAGTGCACCGGCAATAATCAATGCCGGTTTGGCAACCGCGCGGAGTTTCGGATACGGCGTGGCCGCCATGACCGCACAGCAAACGCCGCCGAGCGTCATCCAAACGAGTTGCCGTTTCAGTAGATAATTTGGGTCGCCATATTTGTCACGCGCTTGCAGTGAGCTAACACTGAAAAGCATGACAACGCCCACCGTCACGAGAATTAACGTGGCGATGAGCAGAGTGATGGCGGCTTTGTTCATTTCATTCACTCGCGCCGCGTGGCGGCGGCCAATCGGACCGCCGCCACTGCGTTGCGATGGATTGTTTTAGTTCGTTGAAACAATCGGCGCGGCAATCGCGGGAGTCGCCGTGGTCAACACCGGCATCGGCGCGGCGGCCGACGGGATGACGAGCTTCTGGCTGACGGTGACGCGTTTGACGTCGCTGATGTTGTTGGCCTTCATCAATTCAGCCACCGACACATTGTATTTCTTCGCAATGCTGCCGACGGTTTCGCCGATGTCCACGATGTGCGTGGTCTGGCCATTATCAACCTGCATACCGGGCTGCCAAGCGCCGACGTTGGCAGTCGTGACTGGCGCGGTGACCGGAGTCGTTGCCGCAGCGGCTGGGATGACGAGCTTCTGGTTCACTTTCAACGAGTCGCTGGTCAAGCTATTTGCCTGTTTGAGCGAAGCCACGCTGACGTTGTTCGCTTTCGCGATTTTCCAGAGCGAATCACCGGACTTCACGGTGTAGCTGTTGCCGCTGATGGCTGACGTGACCGGCGCGGTTGCGGAGCCAATCGCCGGTGTCGCGGAAGCCACGGCGGTGACTGGCGCTTCGGCTTTAGCCGGAATGGTGAGCTTCTGACCGACCTTGAGCGCGGCGGTCTTGGTGAGTTTGTTCGCACTCGCGAGTTCGCTCACTTTGATGTGTTCCGCCTTCGCGATCTTCATCAGCGTCTCACCCTTTTTGACGACATACGTGCGAGCCGCCGGAGCTGGTGCTACTACCGGCGCGATCGGCGCTAAGCTCGACGGAGCCGGCAAGGCTGGCGTCAGGCTTTGCGTGTTCTGGTCGGCTGTTGTCGCAACGGCATTGGTCGCTGTTTCGTCAGCCGATCCGGCGGACGCGACTTCGGGCGCTTTGGCGCGGGAGCAACCTTCAAATACGAAGATGCCTCCGATAACTAACACATGCAGTGCAACTACGATCAATACGACTTTCGATACTTTCATTTTTCCTTTCGTTACGTTTTATTTTTCTACGTTTATTGGTTTGGGTTGGTTGATTGTTGATTGCGTTGTAGCCGCGCTCGGCGAGCGCGCTGGCCCTCACCGAGGGCGGCTACAACAAAGCTAATACTTCCTTCTTAAACTCGTCGCCGCGATGTTCATAATTTTGAAACATGTCAAAGCTGGCGCACGCCGGTGATAACAACACCGTGTCGCCGCACCGCGCATGGCTGACCGCCATTCGCACCGCCTCGCTCATCGAATTTGCTCGTTCGCAAGGCGTCACATCACCCCACGCGCGATCAATTTCCTCCTGCGTCTCGCCGATGAGCACGGCCAGTTTGACTTTTTCTGCAATCACCTCCTTGATGCTGGAGAAGTTGAGTCCCTTGTCCCGCCCGCCGGCAATCAAGACCACCGGGCCCGGCAACGACCGCAACGCCTTCTCCACCGCGTCCACGTTCGTCGCCTTCGAATCGTTAATAAAAGTTACGCCTTCTTTCGCCGCCACCACTTCACACCGATGCGCCTGCGGGCAATACGCCCCCAACGCCTCGCGAATCGCCGCCACCGGCAGCTGCATCGCCAACCCAGCCGCGAACGTCGCTAAAATGTTTTCCGCGTTGTGCAACCCGCGCAAATTCGTCTCGTCCATCTTCAGCAAAATTCCGTTGCACTCCGGCAGCCGGCACCAAATCGTCTGTCCGTCGAGCCACAAATCCGCTTTCTCGCCGTATGCGCTGACGGTAATGAGCCGCGCCTTCGGCTGAATCCCAAGCTGCTTGAGCCAATTCAAAATCTCCACGCTGACAATCGCGAAATCGTCCGCCGTCTGGTTCATGAAAATCCGCGCCTTGGCTCGCGCATATTCTTCCATCGAACCGTGCCGGTCGATATGGTCCGGCGTCAGGTTCAACCAAATCGCAATGTTCGGACGGAACTGCTCGATGGCTTCCAATTGAAACGAGCTCGTCTCCACCACCAACGCATCCAATCCCGCGCTCTGCTCGGCAGCATTGGAAAGTGCGTTCCCGATGTTACCGGCGGCAATCGTCCGCTTACCGGCCGTCTCCAACATCAAATTGATTAACTCGGTCGTCGTCGTTTTTCCATTCGTACCGGTAATCGCCACAATCGGGCACAAGCAATACCGGTACGCCAATTCCAATTCGCTCAAGACCGGTGTCTTCTGCCGGCGCAATTCTGTTACCACCGGCCGTTCCGGCGCGATACCGGGACTCAGCACTGCAAAATCAAACCGGGCGGCCGCATCAAAATGATTTCCCAACTCAACGCGCACACCAATCTGCCGCAGCCGGTCCGCGCGCTCCGTCAATTCAACAGTTTCACCTTCATCGCGGACGACGACATGCGCGCCGTCCCGTTGCAACAACGACGCCGCCGCCATTCCGCTCCGGCCTAAGCCGAGCACCAGCACGTCTCGATTTTTCACATCAATTGTTTGCATGCATTACCTCAGTTTCAACGTCGCCAATCCTAACAATGCGAAAATTACCGACAGCACCCAGAAGCGCGTCGTGATTTTTGTCTCGGCCCAACCGAGATGTTGAAAATGATGATGAATCGGCGTCCGCAGAAACACCCGGTATTGCTTGCCGCGCAGTTTGCACCCGGCCACCTGAATCATGACCGACGCCGCTTCCATCACAAAAATTCCACCGACAATTACCAACACCAATTCCTGTTTGATCATCAGCGCAATCGCGCCAATCAATCCGCCAATGGCCAGCGATCCGGTATCGCCCATGAAAACTTCTGCCGGATGACAATTGAACCAGAGAAATCCGAGACTCGCTCCGACCAGCGCCGCGCACACCACCGTCAACTCCGCGCTCCCCGGCACAAATGGCATCGTGAGATAGCTGGCGATCTTCGCGTTGCCGGCGACAAACGTCATCACTGTGAACGTCAATGTCACAATCAGCGTGCAGCCGATGGCCAATCCGTCCATTCCGTCGGTCAAGTTCACCGCGTTCGACGAACTGGTCACCACCAGCGCAAACCACCCGAGCATCAGCAAACCCATATCCGCAATGATTGGCTTCTTGAAAAATGGCAGATAAAATTCCCGCGCGATTTTGCCGACCACCGGATGCGAAATCAAATAAGCCGCGAGTGCCACACCGAAAAGCAGTTGCGCGATAAATTTCGTCCGCGACCGCAACCCTTTCGAATTGCGCGCACTGACCTTGGCGAGATCGTCGAGAAATCCGACGAACCCAAGACACAACATCGTCGCCAAGCAGAGCAGCACCATCGGATTGTCCGGGCGCGCCCACAGCAATGTCGCATCCACCACCGCCCACAAAATCAACACACCGCCCATCGTTGGCGTTCCGGCCTTCTCGCCAGCTTTTGGCGCCAACGAACCCAATTCGTCCGCGCCGCGAATCGGCTGACCGGCCTTCAACTCCGTCAGCTTCCGAATCATCCACGGCCCGCTGATGATGCAAATGAGCAACGCCGTGATCGCGGCAAAGACCGCGCGAAACGTCGTGTATTGAAACACGCGTAATGGCGCAACCCACCCCGTCAATTTGCTCAAATAAAACAGCATTCTCTTTGTCCTTCAGCTCCATTTACCTCAGTGCAAATGCCTCCAGCACTTTCTCCAAATAAATTCCCCGCGAACCTTTCAACAACACAAAATCGCCATCGCGCAGCAACCACCGCAACGTCGCCGCCGCTTCCACCGCATCGGCCACCGCCACCACACGTTGCGCTCCCAGACCGGCTGCCAACGCGCCATCTGCAATCCCGCGCGCATTCGGTCCGACCGTGACCAACAATGCCACACCTGTTTGCGCGACTAGCTCACCAATTTCCCGGTGCGCCGGTGCTGTGTGTGCGCCGAGTTCCAACATATCGCCCAGCACAGCAATTTTTCGGCCGCGGCCTGGCGTTTCACGCAACATCGTCAACGCCGCTTTCATCGAGACGACATTGGCGTTGTAGCAATCGTTGACGAACCGGATGCCAGCCAGCACTTGCTCCTGCATCCGCATTCCCGGAAACTCCATCGTTTCGAGGCCTTCCCGGATTTCGTCGAGGTCGAGTCCCTGCATGTAACCAACCGCCGCCGCCTGCAACGCATTATAAATTTGATGCCGGCCCAACGTTCGTAACCGAATCACCACATCGCCGCGCTTTTTCGCGATGTTCAACCGGAATTTGATGTCGCCATTAATTTTAATTTCGCTCGCCCGGATGTCGGCGTAGTTTTCGATGCCGATAGTCACTACTGCCGCGCGTGTCCGGGCGCGCAATTCTTGGAACCACCGGTCATCTGCGTTCAAAACAGCAAAACCATCCGCCGGTAGGTTTTCCAGCAACGTGCCTTTTTCTTTCGCCACACCGGCTTCGTCGCCGAAAAATTCAACGTGACCCAAACCGATATTAGTAATCACTGCAATCTGCGGCTGACAAATTCCGGTCAGCGTCGCGATTTCACCGGGATGATTTGTGCCGAGTTCAAATACGCCGAAATCATCACCGGCGGTCAACCGCAGCAAGTTCAACGGCATGCCGATGTGGTTGTTTTTGTTACCGGTGGTCTTGGTGACACTGAATCGCTGGCCGAGAACGGCGGCGATCATTTCTTTCGTCGTGGTCTTGCCGGAGGAGCCGGTAATTCCGATGACGCGGGTTGTGGGGGGCATTTGCCGGCGGTAGTTCGTTGCGAGTGTGTGCAATGCGGTGAGGGTGTCTGGCACTTGTAACAGCGCCAAAGCACTAGGCGAGTGTATTGCACGGGTAGGATGGTGCGAAACTACCGCCGCGGATGCCCCCCGCTGCGCCGCGTCATCCAAAAATTCATGTCCATCAAAATTCGGCCCCCGCAGCGCGATGAAACAATCGCCGCGCTCCAGCGCGCGCGAGTCAATGCCGACGTGCTGCACCGGCGTCGCGGGGTTGCCTTGAAGAATCTGAGCGTTGCACAATTTCGCAATATCACCGACACGCATGATGGGGTTCTGGTTACCGGAAGTGACGGTAATGGCAGTAGCGCTTCGTGACGCCACCACCACACCTTGAGTTCGAAAATAATCTTCCACAACTTGCCGGTCGCTGAACGGCACCGTTGTGTCGGCAAATTCCTGATAGGCCTCGTGACCTTTACCGGCAATCAACACACTGTCGCCCGGCTGCGCCAGATCGAGCGCTCGTTCAATCGCTTCCAACCGATCCGACATCACCACATACCGGTCTTGATTGCCGGCCGGGAAACCGGCTTCGACTTGCCGGAGAATTTCGCACGGGTCTTCAGTACGCGGATTGTCGCTGGTCAAAATTGAAAAATCAGCCAGCTCAAACGCCGCCGCGCCCATCGGTTTACGTTTGGTGGTATCGCGGTCGCCACCGCAGCCAAATACGCAAATCAGCCGGCCTTTCGTTAATTCGCCAACGGTTGCCAGCACATTCCGGAGCGCGTCCTCGGTGTGCGCATAATCCACGTACACGCCAAACGGTTGACCGGTCTGAATCTTTTCCAATCGTCCCGGCACCGCCGGCATCGTTGCCAGCGCGCGTTCGATGGTTTCCAAATCAAT
The DNA here is from genome assembly GCA_903847335.1 of uncultured Verrucomicrobiota bacterium. Taxonomy (GTDB): domain Bacteria; phylum Verrucomicrobiota; class Verrucomicrobiia; order Palsa-1439; family Palsa-1439; genus CAINDI01. Next base: position 38,960 of record CAINDI010000010.1, read on the forward strand.
TCCGAGCGCCACCGCCGCACCGATTGCCGCGAGCGCATTATGCACATTGTACCGGCCAATCAGCGGCAACGTCACCGGCACACTGCCGAGCGGCGTGCGGACAACAAAATACGTCTCGTTCGCTGACACGCGCACGTCGGAAGCGCTGACCATCGCATCGCCTAGGACGCCGTACGTCACAACGGCGTTTTCCCCACCCAAGCCTGCAATCAATCGGCGCCCGTATTCGTTGTCCGCATTCACCACCGCTTGGCCGTGTTTGCGCATTGCGCCCAACCCGGCAAACAATCGCGACTTCGCTTTGAAATATTCTTCCATCGTCTCGTGGTAATCGAGATGGTCTTGCGTCAAGTTCGTAAAAATCGCCACGTCGTAGTCAATCCCGGCCACTCGCTTCCGGTCGAGCGCGTGCGAGCTGACTTCCATCGCCACACCTTTGCAACCGGCGCGCAACATCTGGCTCATCAAATCTTGAATCTCCACCGACTCCGGTGTCGTCCGCGCCGCCGGAATAATCCGATTGCCAACTTGGTATTGCACCGTGCCAAGCATCCCAGTACCCAGCCCAGCCGCTTCCATAATCGCCTTCACCATGAACGCCGTCGTCGTCTTGCCATTCGTACCGGTCACGCCGACGACTTTGAGTTGTTGCGAAGGATGATTGTAAAAACTCGCCGCCGCCAACGCCAACGTCTGCCGCGCATCGTCCACCCGGATCTGAGTCGCTCGCGGATTCAGACCAGTATCATGCTCGAACACGATTGCCGCCGCGCCCCGGTCAATTGCCATCTCGACATACCGATGACCATCGGTTTTCTCTCCCGGCATTGCGAAAAACAAATTACCGGGCTTCACGCGCCGGGAGTCATAAGAAATCCCGGTAATGTCCCGGTCAAGCGAACCTTCGACAGCGAGCGGATGAACGGTTTGGAGAATCTCGGTGAGTTTCATCAGAGTTTCGCCACCTTTTTCTCGTCGACATCTGGGAATTGCGGCGGAATCGAAAGATATTGCGTGACCTTTTCCGCCACACCCCGGAACACCGGTCCCGCCACCGAGCCGCCGTAATACGCGCCACCCACTGGATTATCGAGCGACACCAAAATCGAAATCTCCGGATCCGCCGCCGGCAAGTAACCAATAAACGATGAGTAATATTTTTTGACGTATTGCCCGTTCTCAATTTTTTCCGCCGTGCCCGTCTTACCGGCAACATCGTAACCTTTCACCGCCGCCTTTGGTGCTGTGCCTTCCGGTGATGCCACCCGCCGGAGCGCCGTCGCCATCAAACCGCAAACTTGCGCCGTAATTGGCTGACCAACCTGCTGCGGTTGAAATTTTGTCACCGGTACATTGTTTTCATCCACGATGCTTTTAATCAGAGTCGGCTTCAGCAAATGCCCACCGTTGGCAATCGCATTCATCGCCATCATCATCTGAATCGGCGTCGCCGCAATTTCGTGGCCCATCGGAATCCGGCTAATCGAAAGCGGATTCCATTTCGCCAACGGATGCGCGATACCGGAGACTTCCCCCGGCAACTCAATCCCGGTCTTGTGCCCGAATCCGTAGGCGCGGATGTAGCTATACAAACGCGCCGCACCGAGTTTGGTGATGCCGATTTTCGCTGCACCAATATTGCTGGAGTGAAATAAAATTTCCTCGACGCTCAACACGCCGTACGGATGCGAATCGTGCAAAACTCGACCGGCAAACGACCACGCACCGCGTTCGCAATCAAACCGGTCTGCCAACGTAATCAAGCCATCATTCATCGCACCGGAGCAGACGACGATTTTGAACGTCGAACCCGGCTCCGCCACGTCGCTCACGCACCGGTTCCGCCGGGCATCCGCTGGGAACGCGCCGGGATTGTTCAGATCAAACGTTGGCCGGCAACTCA
>CAINDI010000011.1 GCA_903847335.1 uncultured Verrucomicrobiota bacterium
CAACGGTCGTTTGTACGCCGTTTGCAGCGGCATCGCGGAAAAAACGCGCACGCCATTAGCTTCGAGTGTCAGCGGTCCATCGGCTTTGCCGGTGACGAGGAGATCCAGCTTTCGTTTCGGCTTTGGAATGTCACCGGTAAACGTGCGGCGTAATTCGCGGGTGAGAATTTGGTCGCTGGTTTTCCAGACGCGGTGGCCGGGTTTGAGTTTTGTGAAATCAATTTTGCCGCGCTCGAAAAATAACGCGCCACCGCGAACTTCCCAGACGCGGCCGCCTTGTTCGTCGTCGGAATTACCACCGGTATCAAAGACGACGCCGTCGCCAGCTTTGACCGGTGTTTCGCCGGTGACGATGACGTGATCGTAGGAAACAGTTTGAATCAAACCAACCAACGGTCCGCGTTTTGTGCTGAACTTGGCCGGCACGAGAGTTTGGTGATTCACGCCGTGAAGCCAGCCGGTGTGCAGGCCGCGCGAAAAAGCTAATTCGAGTTTGTACCGGTCGGCGGCGGCGAACTCACCGGTGGCGGCGTCAATTGCCTGCCGGTACACTTGACACGTGGCGGCGACATACTCCGGTGATTTCAACCGGCCTTCGATTTTGAAACCGGTGACACCGAGGCGAATCAATTCCGGAATTTCGCGCACCGCGGCAAAATCTTGCGGCGAAAGCAGGTACCGGCGGTCGCCTAAATCTTTCACCGCACCGTCGACGACGAGTTGGTACGGCAGCCGGCAGGCTTGTGCGCATTCGCCGCGATTGGCACTGCGTTGGCCGAGCGCCTCGCTGGTGAGACATTGGCCGGAGTAAGCGACGCAGAGCGCACCGTGGACAAAAGTTTCGAGCGCGACCGGCGATTCGCCGAACTTGGCGAGTTCCCGGAGCGAAGTTTCGCGAGCGATGACAACGCGCCGGATGCCGAGCCGTTCCACAAACGCGACGCCTTCCGGTGAAGTGATGGTCATTTGTGTCGAGGCATGAATTTCCATTCGCACGCCGAGTTTTTGCGCGAGGACAGCCAAGCCCAAATCTTGAACGAGCACCGCGTCCACACCGGCGGCGTCGAGCGCGATGAGCTGACGTTCGGCGGCCGGTAACTCGTCGGTGAAAATGAGAACATTGAGCGCGCAGTAACCGCGGACATTGTGGGCGTGGAGAAATTGCATGAGCGCCGGTAGTTGCGCATCGGTGAAATTATCGGCGCGTTGCCGGGCGTTGAATTGTTGGAGACCGAAATAGATGGCGTTCGCGCCATTCGCGACGGCGGCGCGGGCGCAATCCCAGTTGCCGGCGGGAGCGAGAAGTTCGGGTTTCATGCCGCGACGACGTGAATGTCGCGGAGCTTGGTCAACAGATTGCGGACTTGGGAGAGGGGAACTTGGTTCGCCGCGTCGCTCTTGGCTTTGGCGGGATTCGGATGCGTTTCGAGGAAGACGCCATCGCAACCAGCGGCGATTGCGGCGCGCGCTAGCACCGGTACCATTCGCCGGTCACCACCGGTGTAACCACCGGCGCCCGGCATCTGAACACTGTGCGTGGCGTCGAAGACCACCGGATAACCAAGCTCGCGCATAATCGCCAACGCTCGCATATCGACGACGAGATTACCGTAGCCAAAAGTCGTGCCGCGTTCGGTGAGCATAATGTTGTGATTGCCGGCGGCTTCCACTTTTGCGACGGCGTGTTGGGCATCAGTCGGCGCGAGAAATTGGCCTTTCTTGATGTTGACGCAACGTTGGGTGCGGGCGGCGGCTTGAATTAAATCAGTTTGCCGGCAGAGAAATGCCGGGATTTGCAGCACATCGCAAACTTCAGCAACGGGCCGGCATTGCGCGATGTCATGAACGTCGGTGAGCACCGGAACGTCGAAGGTGCGTTTGACTTTGGCGAGCGTGGTAAGACCACGTTTCAGACCGGGACCGCGAAAGCTGTCGCCAGCCGTGCGGTTGGCTTTGTCGAAACTGGCTTTGAAAATAAACGGCAAACCGAGGTCAGTACAAATGCCGACCAGTGTCTCGGCGGTGCGAAGCGTCAGAGTTTCGTTTTCGATGACGCACGGCCCGGCGATGACGAACAGCGGTGCGCCGGTGCCGCCGAGTTTCAGTTTGCCCACGCGAATGGTTTTCATGCTGGGAAAAGTGTAGCAGAATCCATGGTCGACACAAGCTTGGCCGCCATTGTTTCGCGGCGACGAACTAGCTGGGTTTAGGCAGTTTTTCTGACAACGACGCGCACTTTGTTTCCGATAGGAAGCCACCGGTAGAGGAAGTCGCCCAGCGGTTTGTTAGAGTAGGCGCGCCATGAATCGAGTCGGAAACCGGTTTTTTGCGCGAGGCGTTCAAATGATTGCCGGCAAAATTCATTCACGTGTCCCGGTTTGTAATTTTCTGGATACTTTCGCCGGCGGAGACTGGTCCGCCGCAAGGTTCGCTTGAACGCCAAGTCCCAGCCATCGATATTCGGAAATTCCATCAGGCCAATGCCATTGGGGAGCAGTAACTCTCGGATTCTTTCCATTGCGGCGATGCAGTCCGGTAGATGTTCGAGAACATGTTGCAAGATGACGACGTCATACCGGGTTCCTGATTGCGGGCGATATGTCAGAAAATTGGCAGACTCGACTGGGATGCCGAGTTTGGTGCGGACCGATTCCGCCAAAAACGGAGACAATTCAAGTCCGGCCACCTGAAACCCCGACCGCTGAGCTAAGTAAAGCAACCGGCCGCTTCCGCACCCAATCTCCAGAATACTCGCCGGTGGCTGCGCGTGTTTCCGCAACGCCTGAAAGATTCCATGTTTGAGCTGATTGATGCGGAGGCTTTCATCGCGAGGATCGTAAAATTCTTCCGCATACTTTTCTTGATTAAGGCCCGTCGCGAGATCGTAATTTACCAACTGACAGTCACGGCAGCGGTAGAACCGGTACTCATCGGCATTGCCCTGCTTGTAAAAAAGTTCAAGCGAATGACTGCCGCAAAGCCGGCACGGCTGATTATAGGCTGGTGGATTTAATGTCACGATTCAGAGTGTCTAAATTTTAATTCGACGCGAATGGTTTCAATCGCCGGCAAAAGTGTAGCAGAACTCGCCTTTGAAACAAGCTTGAGTCACGGCGAGGCTTGCAAGTTTGGCAGGTGATTGGTAATCTGACGGCAAACGGATGGGCGTGTAGTTCAGTTGGCTAGAACGTTCGGATCACACCCGAAAGGTCACAGGTTCAAGTCCTGTCACGCCCACCATTCCACCAGATTTGGATTTTTCCACCAGTAGAATTTTTACTACCCGCGCCGCCACCACCGGTAAGTCATAATTTTGTGCGACCACTTCACCTAGTAATAATCGATATGTTGCTGGAGTTGGCATGCCGTTACGATTCCATATTCCGGTCTGTTTGCCAAGAATGACTTTGTCTTTTGGC
>CAINDI010000012.1 GCA_903847335.1 uncultured Verrucomicrobiota bacterium
AACTCTTGCCACCGGGTTGGCCGCCAGTCATTCTGCCGGTATGAAACGCATTGATGGCCGCCGTCCAGATCAACTTCGTCCGCTTAAAATTAAAACCGATTTCGTCGCCACGCCCGCCGGCGCGGTGCTCATCGAAATGGGAAAGACTCGCGTCATCTGCGCCGCTTCCATCGAAGACGGCGTGCCACAATGGATGCGCAAACAAGGCGTTGAAGGCGGTTGGATTACTGCCGAATATTCCATGTTGCCTTACTGCACCTCGCCGCGCAAATCACGGGAAATTAGCCGCGGAAAAATTGAAGGCCGAACGCAGGAAATCCAACGGCTCATCGGTCGCTCGTTACGTGCAGTGATTGATATGGAAAAACTCGGCGAACGCACCATCTGGATTGATTGCGACGTCCTCGAAGCCGACGGCGGAACACGGACGGCTTCAATTACCGGCGCATATGTCGCGGTGGCATTGGCAATGAAACAGTTACTTGCCGATGGAAAAATTGAAACCAATCCGCTCCGCACAGCAGTGGCAGCAATCAGCGTCGGCATCGTAGACGGCGTGCCGCTGCTCGACTTGTGTTACACCGAAGACGTGAAAGCGGCTGTGGACATGAATGTGGTAATGACCGATGCCGGTCAGTTTGTAGAGGTGCAAGGCACCGGCGAAGAAGCGCCTTTCGCGAAGGAACAACTGAATGAATTGCTCAAGCTCGGCGAAAAAGGAATCGAGAAACTAATCGCCGCGCAGAGAAAAGTACTGCGCTAGCCGAGATAGGCGGCGAGCTTTTTTTCTAAGTCTTTCTTACCGGTCATGCCCATGATCTGCTCTTTGACGACGCCGCCTTTGAAAATTAGCAGCGTCGGAATCGAGCGGATGCCGAACTTTTGCGCCAAATCCTGACTGTCGTCCACATTGACTTTGCCGATTTTGAGTTTGCCGACTTTTTCATCAGCGAGTTCGTCCAGCACCGGTGCAATCATCCGGCACGGACCGCACCATTCGGCCCAGAAATCTACCAGTACCGGAACGCTAGACTTGACGACTTCTTGATCAAAGTTACCGGCGGTTAAAGTCAAAATATTTGCGCTAGCCATGATAATTAAATCTCCGGTAAGTGGCTTAACCTTGGTTTAACGAAAAGATATAGACGGCCACGGCTAACGCCAACACCATCGCGACCAATGCCAAACTTAAATCCAGTCCGCTGACGCTTGAGTCTACTTCAGCCACTGCCACCGGAACAGGTGCAGCCACCGGTACGGCTTCAACCGTCGGTTCTTCGCGTTTGAGTTTGACGGTCGGACGCGGCATTTCGGCAGTTGTGGGCTTAGCCGCCGTTGGTTGCAACCGGGCGGTATCCTTTTTTGCATTTGGCACCGGAGTCGGTTCCATCCGCACAGTGGCCGACGATGCAGCGACCGGCGGCTTGGGAAGATTAATACGAACGGTGTCCTTCTTGGATTCGTCGTGAGGAATGTTTAGTTTTTCATCAGCCATAGGAAAGCCCTCCAATAATTTTCAGCAACATACCGACCGATTGTATTCACGTCAACATTTTTGACCGGCTATTGATTCGGCAACAGTTTTTGAATAAGCTTATCGGCATGAGCAACATTATTCGCGGCCTAGCCTTTGTGGTACGAGACAACATTGACACCGACCAAATTATTCCTGCGCAATACCTGACATTGGTGCCAACTATTCCAGCAGAATACGAAAAACTCGGCAGTTACGCCCTGTGCGGCCTACCGAAAGATCAATATCCGCACCGATACGTCGCCGATGGACAAACCAAATCCGCCTATTCAATCATCATTGCCGGCCGAAATTTTGGCTGCGGCAGTTCACGCGAACACGCCCCGATCGCGCTCGGCGCCGCCGGCTGTGCAGCAGTAGTGGCAGAAGGATTTGCGCGAATCTTTTTTCGCAATTGCGTTGCCACCGGTGAACTCTACCCAGTCGAATGCAGTCAACGACTTTGTGATCTCATAAAAACCGGCGATGAATTAGCGATTGATTTAGATCAGACCACACTCACCTTTACAAAGACCGGTAAAGTGATTTCCATTAAACCTCTCGGCGATGCCAAGCCAGTGATTGATGCCGGTGGGATTTTTAATTACGCACGGCAGACCGGCATGATTGCAAAGTAACCAGTGGCTACCGGAGGATCCGGGACAAGATAAACAAGCCGAGCAATGCCACACCGGTGGCAATCATCCAATATTGCTTAAACCAGTCCGCGATTTGCGTCATCATATCTGCTGATTCAACTGGCGAGCTGGCTGTAATCACAGTGGGCGCTAGTTCTGGACGAGCCGCTATCCCGGTATGATTTGCAATCTGTGTAATCTCTGTAAGTTGAGATTTTGACAGTTCGGCTCCCGCCTGGATTTGCTTCAATTGATTCTCAGCACGCATTAAATCCCCCATCGCCTGCGCAACTTCTTTCCCAGCCCCCAAGGTAACCGCAGATTGATTATTCATATTTTCTTGCGCACGCTTCAAAATCTCCTGTTCACTTTTCACTACGCCTTGCGCCTGCATTAATTCTTGATTCATTTTCTCCGGACTCTTTGTAATCGTATTTCGCCAAGCCTCTAAACTGGCCGCCAGTTGACGTCGAGCCACAACTTCAGCTCCGCCACCGGGCCGCAGCTCAAGAACTGTATTATATTTTCGCGCGGCATCCGGCCAATTTTTTTGCTTAAAAAACCCTCCGGCATCTTGCAGGAGTGTACGCACCCAATCTTCCCGGTGAGATTTATCGAACTCCGCCTGAGTCATCCACTCGCCGTCATGCTTGATTAAACCGGATGCCACCTGGTCGCGCTCCGCCTGCCATTCCGCAATCCGATTATTTACTTCACCGTCGTACGGCGAGCCGGGATAGGCGGTAAGAAATTTACGAAACAAACTGATGGTTTGGTCATAATCACTAACCAAATGGCTATTTTTTTGATCCAAAACATGCGTTCTCAGAACCCCGATATCGCGCTCCATTTTCGCAGCCGCCGCCTTAGCGATTTGCTCGCGTGCCGCAGTGTCCGCTTTTTCTGTGGCAACAGCAAATTCTTGTGACGAGACGAGGAATTCACTTCGGATGTAAGCTGGCTTGCCGTTGTAAGTGGTGAATACTCGCTTGCCAATCTGATTTTCCGCCGTAATCTGCACTCCTTTCGGCAAATGCTCTAAACCATCTGGCTCACCATTTTTTAAATAGAAAAGTTCTGCATTATCCGTGGCAACGATAAAGCTTTTGGGCAGATTCTCAGCAAAACCGACCGGTAAGAATAAAACTACCCACGCCAACACGATCAATTTCGCGCTCATTGGGTGCGGCGAATTGTGACCGAGACGTACTGCGTGTTCGGCATACAAAATTTCTTCACTTCCACTGTCACCGCAACGGCCAAGCGCTTAGACAGAATCGTTTCAGCAATTTCATTCGCAACTGCTTCAATCAATTTCCTCGGCCGGTGCGCAAGCAATTGTTTTACCATATCAATGACCGCGTCATAAGCAGTCGTCGCCGATTCCATATCAGTGCGTCCCGCCTCACCGAGATCACGCTCCAGCATTAAACTAATCAACAGCCGTTGCGGTCGCTCTCGCTCCGTCGCCGTCACACCGATGTGCATCTGCACTTCCAAATCTTTAATGGTGATGCTGTCCATGGATTAAGCTTTTTCGCGAGCGCGAGCACTGTCGCGATGCCGGCGAGCGAGTCGTTCGGTTTTTAGTTTCCGGAGACGCCGTTCGATTTTGTCGGCAGCAATGTCCAATGCCAACATCGGCTCCGGTCCAATTTGCTCCGCGCTCAAATCATCTCCCGGCAATTCGATGAGCACTCGCACGACGTATTGGGCTTGGTTGGCATGGGCGCTGACTTTGCGAATCCGCACTCGCGCCCGGATGGCACGCGGCGCGTATTGTTCGACGCGGCCGATTTTTTCGGCAACGGCGTCTTCCAAGGTTTTTGTGAGCGTCAGTCCATCGGTGTGAATCAGAATATCCATTAAAGTTCCTCCCTCACTGCCTCACTTTAGCACTGGTCATCAGTTCCCTCAAGTTTTCTTCCACTGCTCACGGACGCGCAACCACCGGCGAACCATTGACCAACACGCACCGGAATCCATACCGGTCGTAACGATAACTCGGATGATCATAGTACCGGTACGACGACAGCAAATCACCAGGATCACCATCGTTCCACGACGCGCCACGCATCACACGCCAGGGCGAAGTCGGCTCATAGAAATCTTCGCACCATTCCCAAAGGTTACCGGTAATGTCGAATAAGCCAAACCGATTGGCGGCAAAACTACCAACCGGCGCAGTGCGCGCAAAACCATCGTTGTAACCGGGAATCACCGTCCAACCCGGCGGCGCACCGCGTTTCGATTCTTCACCGGCATAATTACCGGTGCCCTCCGGCGGCGGCCAGTCCGTGCCCCACGGATAAACACCTTTGAGTTGGCTGTCTTTTTCTTTCGGAGTCTTACCGTCTTCGTTGGTCAATCCCACGGCGAAACTCCACTCCGCATCCATTGGCAACCGGTACAATTGAAGCCGGCCAAGGCGACCTTCCGCTTGTTCTTTTTTCGTCAGCCAATCGCAAAATGCCTTCGCATCTTCCCAACTCACACCGCACACCGGATGCGTTGGACCCTGTGGAAATCCAGGCACCCGCCAAGTATCACCGCGTTGTTTCCAACCATCGGTTCGCAACGAATACATATCTTTCGTCGCGTTGTACCCGCTCGCGTTCACGAACGCTTCAAAATCTTGGACCCGCGTATGCCAAATGCAAAACAGCACCGGCACGCCCGGCACCGGTACAAATTTCATGCCCAACGAATTTTCCCACGGCGTTGCTTTGGTGGCCGCAACCGTTGCCAGATCGAAAAGAATTGTTAGCGTCGCCATTTGTTCCGCGCTGACATCCACCGGATAATCATTGGTCTTGCCATCCACCAACGCGTGCACCAAGTGTTTGCCGATGGATAGTTTTTCCCATTTCAAAGCTCGGCCCGGTTCAATCTGTGCCGAGTTTCCGTCATCCACCGTCACTTGCACCGGCTGTGGTGATTTGATTTCTAAACTACCGAACACCGGCACCACTGGCGCCGGTGGATTCGTCGGCACCGGTGAATGCTCTACCGCCGGCGTGTTTGCAACAACGACCGGTTGCACCGGTGCCGGTTCTGGTTTTTTGCTCGCCCACCAAAGCACTCCAATACCAATCACAACGGCAGCCAAACCGGTTACCAGACCGTGCGATGTTTTTGGCTGTTGTGAAACCGGTAAGGGAGTTTTTTCGAGCGTGACCGGAATTGAAACTGCCGGCGCACTTTTTACCGGTGCGCGATGACCGGATTGGGCTTTGGTTAAATCGTGGAGCAAGGTTTCGTAATTCGGATATCGGTCGGCAGGTTTCTTCGCTAACATTTTTCCCAACATCGCGACCACGGCCGGTGGACAATCCGGTAATTCACGGAGAATCTCCGGTGGCGGTTCGGTCAAATGCCGAACCATTACACCTAGTGGTGTGCTTTTGGTGTACGGCGCGTTCCCGGTCAAAAGGTGGTAAAGCGTACAGCCGAGACTGTAAATGTCCGACCGGATATCCACATCCACATCGCCGTACAACTGCTCCGGACTGATGTAGTCTGGCGAACCAATCGGCAAACCGGGAACCGTCAATGCGGTGTCAGCGGTGTCGTGGTTCATCACTTTCACCAAACCGAAATCGCCGAGTTTCACCGTGCCATCGGTGGCGATAAAAATATTGTCCGGTTTTACATCGCGGTGAATCAACTGCGCTTTTTGCCAAGCGTAATTCAGCGCCTTGGCAACCTCCACGCCTAGAGCCAGCGCTTCGTTTGTCGGAAGACGGCCGGTGCGTTGAATTCGTTTGGCGAGCGATTCGCCGGCGACAAATTCCATCGCGATGTAATGCGTGCCTTCAAATTCACCGGTCCGAAAAACTTGGACGATACTGGGAGAATTACACTGAGCCGCGGCAATCGCTTCGCGTTTGAAACGACTGATGAGCGGTTGAACGCTGGCGAGTTCCGGACGAAGAGTTTTTAGAGCAACCAGCCGGTCCAACGCCGGCTCGCGCGCTTGATAAACCGTGCCCATGCCGCCTTCACCAAGCTTGGCGATGATCACGTAATCCGCGAACGATTGTCCATTTTGTAATTCAGGCATTCGAGTCCTCAACCAATGGAGCTGAGTGTAACAGTCACTCGCCGCAAATCAAGCGGATGTCCGATATTCCGCTACGGAACCGCCGGTGCTCGAATGGCCGAGGAGCCGAAAATAAGCAGAAAGATGTGATCGTACCGGGTCAGCTTTGCAGTTTTTTACGGCGGCGGCGGGCGGCCCAAACCGTGATTCCACCGCAGAGCCACATGAGTAGAACATTTGGTTCGGGGATGACCATCAAGGAATTAAGATTGGTAAGCTGGTGAATCTGCGCATTTCCCCATAGCGTGATGTCAGACATATTCCAACCGTTGGAGTTCGCAAAGTACACCGTCATATCGTTGCTGATAATCAAATGCGCGTTGTCGAATAGATAGAGACTATTCACAAATAGCGCACCGTTCGTCTCAAGCATTCCCGGCGCTTGTGCCAGCACCAACGTCGTATTCGTCAACCACACTTGACCCACTGCGAAATTATTCGAGAAACCTTCGGCGTATCCAAGGGTATCCTGAACAGCATTCGAAGTGGCGGCAATTCCGTTGAATCCATTAGTCAGTAACAGTCCGGTGGTATAGAACGTTTGGGTGGATGCCAAACCGGTCCCGCTGAATATAAACTGAGTACCGTCACCAGCGGAATTTGTGCCCACGGACACATTTAACGTATTCCAAGAGTTGTTATTTGTGCTTTGGTTGAGTAGGTCGCCGTGGAATATATATCGATCCCCCGAGGTGGCGTTCACATAGCCATTGGTGGTAATGACAAAATTAGCAGCGAAGATGTTGCTTGATCCACCGTAAGTATTCCAAGCACCATTATCCAATACTGTTTGGCTGTATGTGCCGACACTGCTAATGAATTGCAACGTACCGTTGTTCGTGAACACCCCATTAATTTGCATGGCGCTCGAATCCGCCCGAACCGTACCATTCACGGAATTCACAAGATCACTATTCAAAACTAACGGCGTATTTTTATTACCCAAATTAGCATCAATTGTCCCCTTGTTAACTAGTGCGACTGAGGAATTAAAGCTGCCATATCCCACTAGCCAGCCCGTGTTAGTGAACTGGACATTCGCTTGATAGCTTCCACTGGCCAATGCCAAAGTACCATTATGATTATCAAACGCGCTGGTATTCACCAACAGTCCACCCGTGACTCGAACCGTACCTCCCGAATTCGACAAACTACTGAGTGTGCCACCGCCATTGAATGATAAGGTCGCATTGGGAGCTGCTTGGTAGCTACCACCACCGGAAACCGCGCCGGCAATCGTTAAGACTTGATTACTCACATTCGCTCGGATTAGCCCAGCATTATAAATTGTGCTACTCAGCGTTCCATAACCGCTAAACGTTGCAGTGTTAGTGATGGTGTTGGCGGTAAAGGTTCCACCCGCCATCGTCACAAGCCCCGCATTCGTTACCCAACCGGACCCGACTAAGGACGCACCATTGCTCACTGTAATAATGCCAGCGGTAGAGTTAAACAAGTTACCGATGTTAAGTGCACCAGCGTTTATATCCAGCGTTCCTAAATTTGATAAATCCGAAGTAATCGTGCTGGTGTTCCCAAGGTTAGCGACATGCCCTTGGTTAACAAAGCTCGCCGCTTGTAGAGTTCCGCCATTCAAGCTCACGCTACCATTCACCAAGTTCGTCACCGCCAACAGGCTACCGTTACCAAACCGCAGCGTGCCACCGGTAACAAGAATCGCACCACTACCCAGACTAGAACCACTTCCGCCAATGCCATTATTCAACACTGACACAACGAGCGTTCCGTTGCTAACCGCAGTGCCACCACTGTAGGTATTAATGCTACTTAAAATCAATGTCCCACCACCGGCTTTAGTAAGCGATCCCGAACCGCTGAGAGTACCGGCATAAGTCGTGTTCTTACCATTTCCTCCAACCACAAGGTTAATCGAATCACCGGTGGTGTTCGTCAACCCAAGATCGCCGCCGCCGCCCGCCAAACCACCCAAGTATGCGGTACGGACATTGTTTGTAAAGACCACAGCACCGGAAACAAAGTTACTAAGCGTACTACCGCTCAGCCCATAGCTGTTGGCGATAAACAAATGGCCATCGTTAACAACCATAGTCCCGAAGGTATTCGTTCCACTAAGGACTAGGGTATTTGTGCCATCTAACGTAATCGTTCCAGCCCCACTGATATTACCTGCCAGCGTCACCGTACCCCCGCCGCTACCATTCGCCGAAAGCGTACTCGCCACCGAAATGGCATTTGAAATCACCCATGCCCCCGAACCATCTTGTTCCAGTACCGGAGTGACACCCACAAAGGTGAATGGACTACCGGTGATTGTTTGCACTACACCCGAATTGTTGTTGGTCAAAATAACTTTCTTAGTCAAGAGGTTGGTCAAATCATTATTGGCGTAGTAGCCCCCCGCCGTGCCACCAAAATACATCACCACATTGGTTGTATTAGCCGATGGGATTCGACCACTAATCCAATTATTCGAAGAACTAAAATTACCACTCACATCCATCCAAGTAGAGGTCGCACTACCAACGTACGTCAAAACCAAGCTCGTCCCTTGAATTGCCAACTGGAACGTTCCGTCATGGGCAGCGCTAAAGTCGGTTGTATTCAAGAAGAAATCATTATTGGCGAGCGCATTGGAGATGCTCGCAACATTGATTCCACTGACGATTGTATAAGTGTAGTTTGAGTTATAATTGAAACCAGTCGGTACCCCGAAGAGATTATTGACTGGATTCAACGCATTAATATCGATGACAAATTGATTATTACTACTCGCTGTAGTCGTTAAGAATCCACCGGCCAGATTTAATGAGTCATAGCCGTTGCCTGCGCTGCCATTGAAATTATTAATATCCCAAGTAAATGTCCCGCCTCCTTGCCAAATCTCATTACCGGTGACAGTCAGCAAGCCCGGCGCAGTTCCAGTCCCGCTAATTGTCTGGCTCGCACCCGATTGAATGATGATTGAACCGGCTCCACCGTTCACCACAATATTTCCTGCACCGCTTAGGATTGCGCCATTGGTTACAATCAAATTCTTTTGGAAAATCGCTGTTCCACCGCCAGAAATCCCAAAGTTCGCCGCCACCTGGCCATTGCCAATCACAAAATCACTTCCATTGCTGACCACGGCACTGCGCACCGTCAAAGTACCACCATTGAGCGTCAATACTCCACCGGTGTTCACCGTCAGGTTGCTCGCGACCACTGTTCCGGAATCAATCTGGAACGTCCCACCATTGTTCACTAACAACGTCGAGCTGCTGTTCGCCGCTACCTTCATTGTCGCCCCACTGACCACCAACCAGCCATTA
>CAINDI010000013.1 GCA_903847335.1 uncultured Verrucomicrobiota bacterium
GTCCGTTTCGCCGGTGGCGTCGCCGTCACCCAACCTTCCGCGAAACCTTTTTCAATAATCGAACACTCGATATTTTTAATCGTCACCGGCGGATTACTCATTCCCAACACGCACGAACCTTCGCACGGTGCCGGGCAAACTCGCCCGGTAAATTCCGGAAAATTATTCGTCTTGTGCAACCGCTCCAGCGCCTCTTGCCAGAGACCGCGGTAAATCAAATCATTCCATTCCGGAATCAGATTATTGATTGGGCAACCGCTCGCCATTCCAGCCAGCAACGCGCCGTTGTGACAAAACGGAATCCCGCAATCCATGCAGCGCGCTCCTTGCACCCGGAGTTTTTCCTCCGGCAGATGCTCATGAAATTCCCGCCAGTCCTTGAGTCGCGCCTGGGGCGACCGATCCGCTGGTAACTCGCGTTGAATCTCTAAAAATCCAGTTGGCTTACCCATGACTTAATTCCCACCGGCGCGTGCCGTCTCCCGGATGTTTTGTTCAAAGGCCGCATTCACGGCATCGTCGCCGCTCAATCCCGCCGCTTGCGCTTGCTGCAAGGCGGCCAGCACGCGTTGATAATCTTTCGGAATCACTTTCACAAATTGCGACACCCGCCGGTCCCATTCCGCCAAAATTTTCCAAGCCCACTTGCTCTTGGTGTAATCGCCGTGCCGAACAATCATCTGCCGCACTTCTTCGATTTCCCCCGCATCGGTCAACTTCTCCAAGCTAACCATTTCCTTGTTGCACCGCGTCGCAAAATCACCGGCTTCGTCGAGCACGTAAGCGATACCACCGGACATCCCAGCGGCAAAATTCCGCCCGGTCGCACCGAGCACCACCACTCGACCACCGGTCATATATTCACAACCGTGATCGCCAACGCCTTCCACTACGGCATTCGCGCCGGAGTTACGGACACAAAACCGTTCGCCGGCCACACCACGAAAATATGCTTCACCCGCCGTTGCGCCATACAACGCGACATTCCCGACAATAATATTTTCCTCCGGCACAAACGTCGCGCCCGCCGCCG
The DNA here is from genome assembly GCA_903847335.1 of uncultured Verrucomicrobiota bacterium. Taxonomy (GTDB): domain Bacteria; phylum Verrucomicrobiota; class Verrucomicrobiia; order Palsa-1439; family Palsa-1439; genus CAINDI01. The sequence goes on from CAINDI010000013.1 coordinate 1,034, forward strand.
GATAGACGACAATCTTGCCGCCGCTCAAACCTTTGCCGACGTAATCATTCGCATCGCCGGTGAGCGTCAGCGTCATCCCCGGTGGAATGAACGCGCCGAAACTCTGACCGGCGCTGCCGTGGAAATTCAATTGAATCGTATCCGCCGGTAGACCCGCCACGCCATGGCGTTTCGTAATTTCGTAGCCGACAATCGCACCGACCACGCGGTTCACATTCCGAATCGGCAGCGACAACGTCACTTTTTCGCCGCGCTGAATTGCCGGTTGGCAAACTCCGAGCAAGACTTGTAAGTCGAGTGATTTGTCGAGGCCGTGGTCTTGCGGAATTTGGCAATACCGGCCGACATCCTCCGGCACATCCGGCTGATAAAGAATTTTGGAGAGGTCAAGGCCGACCGCTTTCCAATGTTCCACCGCCGCTTTCACGCCAAGCCGCTCGGTATGACCGACCATTTCGTTAATCGTACGGAAACCAAGTTGCGCCATCAACTCCCGAACTTCTTCCGCAATGAACCGCATGAAATTCACCACATATTGCGGATCGCCACTAAACCGTTTTCGGAGTTGCGGGTCTTGCGTCGCCACACCCACCGGACAAGTATTGAGATGGCAAACGCGCATCATAATGCAACCGAGCGAGACGAGCGGCGCAGTGGCAAACCCAAATTCTTCCGCACCGAGCAGCGCCGCCACCACGACATCGCGACCGGTTTTTAGTTGGCCGTCGGTCTCGACGACAATTCGACTCCGGAGATTATTCAGCAACAAAGTCTGGTGCGTTTCGGCCAGACCGAGCTCCCACGGCGCACCGGCATATTTGATAGACGACAACGGCGATGCACCGGTGCCACCATCGTGACCGGAAATCAAAACCACATCGGCATGCGCCTTTGCGACACCGGCGGCGACCGTGCCGACGCCAACTTCGGAAACGAGCTTCACGCTGATGCGCGCATGTCGGTTGGCGTTTTTCAAATCGTGAATTAATTCAGCTAAATCTTCGATGGAATAAATATCATGGTGCGGCGGCGGTGAAATCAAACCGACGCCGGCAGTGGTGCCGCGCACTTTCGCAATCCACGGATAAACTTTCTTGCCCGGCAACTCGCCGCCTTCGCCGGGCTTCGCGCCCTGCGCCATTTTGATTTGGAGTTCGCGGGCTTGCGTCAGGTAAAGACTCGTCACACCAAACCGGCCACTGGCCACTTGTTTGATGGCAGAATTTTTGGAATCGCCATTTGCCTCGAGAACATACCGGGCCGGATCTTCGCCACCTTCGCCGGTATTACTTTTTCCACCGAGACGGTTCATCGCAATCGCCAACGCTTCGTGCGCTTCCTGACTGATGGAACCATAACTCATCGCACCGGTCTTGAATCGTTTGACAATACTTTCCACCGATTCCACTTCATCCAACGGAATCGGATGCGGCACGGTTTTCAACTCGAACAAACCGCGCAATGTGCAGAGATGTTTGGCTTGATGATTGACGGCGTCGGAGTATTCCTTGAAAACTTTGTAGCTGTTGGTGCGCGTGGCGAGCTGAAGTTTGTGAATGGTTTCCGGATTAAACAGATGGTATTCGCCATCCTTCCGCCATTGGTATTGGCCACCGGAATCCAATGCGTTACCGGTCACCGGTCGGTCCGAAAATGCGTGATGATGTTGCCGCAAAACTTCGCCGGCAATTTCCTCAATGCCGATGCCTTCGATGCGCGACGCTGTCCATGTAAAATATTTATCCACCACGGCTGAATTCAAGCCAATCGCTTCGAAGATTTGCGCACCTCGATAACCTTGAATCGTCGAGACGCCCATTTTGGCCATCGTTTTCACGACACCTTTGGCGGCAGCTTTCACGTAATTTTTCACCGCAGTTTTGTAGTCAACACCGGTGAGAATTCCCTCCCGAATCATGTCGTCGAGCGTTTCAAACGCAAGGTACGGATTAACTGCGCCGACGCCGTAACCAATGAGCAAGGCGTAGTGATGAACTTCGCGCGGCTCACCGGATTCGAGAATCAAACTAGCCCGCGTCCGCGTGCCTTCGCGAATCATGTGATGGTTCACCGCCGAGACGGCGAGCAATGCCGGAATCGGCGCGTGTTCTTTATCGACGCCCCGGTCCGACAAAATAATGAACGTCTTACCGGCCTTGAGCGCCTTGGTGACTTGCCGGCAAACTTCGTCCACAGCTTTCTCCAAACCTTGAACGCCAGCGGCCGCCGGGAAAAGAATCGGAATCGTCGCCGGCTTGAAATTCGGCAATTTACATTGCTGAATTTTGGCGAAATCCTCATTGGTGAGGATGGGACTTTTCAGTTTGATGTTCGCGCAACATTCCGGTCGCGGATCCAGCAGATTGCCTTCCGGTCCGAGCGAGGTACCGGAGCTGGTGACGATTTCTTCGCGAATGGAATCAATCGGCGGATTGGTGACTTGCGCGAAAAGTTGTTTGAAATAATTATAGAGCAACTGCGGTTTTTCCGATAACACCGCCAACGGCGTGTCCGTCCCCATCGAGCCAAGCGGCTGAACACCGTCGCGCGCCATCGGCAACATCACAATCCGAATGTCTTCAAACGTGTAACCAAATGCCTGCTGCCGGGCGATAATGGTTTTGTGGTCAGCGGCTTTCGCCGGTGTCGCTGGCAAATCTTCGAGCGAGATAAAATATTTATCCAGCCAAAGCCGGTACGGTTGCTCGGTCGAAATTTTCTGTTTAATCTCTTCGTCTGCGACAATCCGGCCCTGTTCAGTATCAATCAGGAACATCCGACCCGGTTGCAGCCGGCCTTTTTGCAAAATGTTTTCCGCCGGAATATCGAGCACGCCGACTTCGCTCGCCATCACAACACGGTCATCTTTGGTGACATAGTACCGGGACGGACGCAGACCATTACGATCAAGCGTGGCACCGATTTTAATGCCGTCGGTGAACGCGATACTCGCCGGGCCGTCCCACGCTTCCATAAAACAGGAGTGAAATTCGTAGAACGCTTTTTTCTCGTCGCTCATGCTTTCGTGACCGGACCACGGCTCCGGAATCATCATCATCATCGCATGCGGCAATGACCGGCCACCGAGGACGAGAAATTCTAAAACATTGTCGAACATGGACGAGTCTGAACCATCTTCATTGACGAGCGGGAAAAGCTTTTTGATGTCGGTGCCGAATAAATCGGACTCGATCATCGATTGCCGGGCGACCATCCAGTTGACATTGCCACGGAGTGTATTGATTTCACCGTTGTGCGCGATGTACCGGTATGGATGGGCGCGCTCCCAACTCGGAAAAGTGTTCGTCGAAAACCGGGAATGCACGAGCGCAATCGCGCTGTCGAGCGCTGGGTCGGCGAGATCGGAGTAGAATGGCTCGACTTGCCCCGGCAATAGCATGCCTTTGTAGATGATGGTTTTGTAAGAAAGACTCGGAATATAAAACCGATCGCCACCTTTGATGCCGGCATAGCGAATGCCGCGCTCGGCGAGTTTGCGGATGACATAGAGCTTACGTTCAAATGCCATGTCGTCGGTCAACTTTGAATCGCGACCGATGAAAATCTGCCGGACTACCGGCTCATTTTTTCGCGCCCAATTCCCAAGCCCAAAGTTTTGTGTTGGTACGGTGCGCCAACCAAGAACAGTTTGACCTTCGTTCTCGATAATTTCTTCCAAAAGTTTTTCACACTTGTACCGGTGCTGTTTATTTTCTGGCAGATAAACCATGCCAACTCCGTACTCACGCGGCCCCGGTAAACTAATTCTTTCACGCCGGCACGCAGCGACAAGAAAATGATGCGGGACTTGCAAAAGGATACCCGCGCCGTCGCCGGTATTGACTTCACAACCGCACGCGCCCCGGTGGTTGAGGTTGTTCAACACCTGCAATGCTTGCTCGACAATCGAGTGAGATTTCCGGCCTTTGATATTGGCGACAAAACCGACGCCGCAAGCGTCGTGTTCATTCGCCGGATCGTAAAGCCCTTGTTTCGGAGGTAAATCGGGATATTTCATTGATTCTTAGGCGACAAAGATGGCGTCCTTCGGCCATTTGTCCGATAAAATTCCATGGTGCATGTTCACCATTGGCACGTAATTGTGAAAAATGCGAATTGGACTGAGCAAGCGAATCGTGGAGATTTCTTCGATGGAATCCGGTCCGTGATTTTTGCGTAGTGAAGGAACGATTTTTCCTTGAACATTTTCAACAATGTCGGCGTCGTGCTTACCTTCAATCACCATCACCAGCGCAATGCGTCCATCAATCTCGGCGATGTGCGATTCGTAAATCAAATCGGTAAAAATCGTCCGGACATTCGGCTCGCTCTTAATCTCTTCCACAATCTGCCGGAGTGTAATGCCGATGCGGAATTTGATAACGTAAAGATGCCGGGCGCCAAACTTACCGGTACCAGTCTCCTGCATATCCAGCGCGCAGAAATAACTGAGCAACCCGGCTTCTTCCAACCGCTTCCGCTTACGCCGCACCGTCGGCGTCGGAACGCCGGTCAGCTTGCCAATTTGATTATCGCTTAACCGAGAATCCCGCACCAACGCACGAACAATCATGCGCTCTTGCTCATCCAGTCCGCGGGACTGGCTCTTGTTATCGGAATAAGTCATTCTACTCGCCTTCAAGTTCGATAATTAAGATAAAAATGAACTAAATGCAACAAGTTTGTTAATCTTTAGAACAATTTAGCGTCTAAAATTATTTTTTGTTGACGAAAGAGTCTTCTGCATGGATGTTGCCGCAAAGAATCTAACCCAAACGGAGGTCACTATGAAAGTTGCGAAGCAACTCGCGTTGTTCGTCGAAAATAAGCCAGGAACTCTCGCCGCCGTCTGCCAAGCACTCGCCGATAAAAAAATTAATATTGAAGCCATTTCAATTTCCGATGCGGTGGATCATGCTGTCGTCCGAATGGTGGTGGACAATCCGCAGAAGGCGCTCCATTTACTTGGCGAGCATGGCGTTCTCGTCGTCGAGCGCGATGTGTTAGTAGTGACTGGTCCCAGTCAGTCCGGTGCGCTTGCGCGCATTGCCAAAATTCTCGCCAAACAAAAAATCAATATCGAGTACGCCTACACCGCCACCGAATCCATGATTCTCCGCGTGGACAACATCGCCAAAGCTCGGCGCGTGTTGAAAAATTGCTAGCGTCAGTAGGCGAAAACACCCAGCACCACCAGCATCAGGCCAACCGCAATCCCGGCACCGCACGCCAGACGGAAACGCTTGTCGTCGGCCATTACAAATCCAATTAAATCCCGGAAGTGATGCGGGGCGACTGTCATCCAAATTGCCGCCACCACCCATAAATACGCCACGACCGTCACCACCAATCGCGCCGACACCAAACTCGCATCGGCCGCATCCACCATCTGTTTTGCAATCAGCAGCAGCAGCGCCGCCACCGCGCGCAACGTCAGATAATGCGTTCCAAAATTAACCACCAGCAAATACGCCACCGGTACTCCGGTAAAAATTAACGGCTGCGCCCATTTCCATTCGTCCGTGGCCGCGTGATACATCACCCACCAAACAATCGTTGCGACGATTCCCATTAAAATCCGCCCCACCGGAATATTGCGCGGAAACTTCACCGCTGCCGCCCGAAACGTCGCTGGCGCGAGCACGCCTGGCAACCGCACCGCGATTGCCAGTGAACCCACCAAAATCGAAACTAATGAAAGTCGTGTCATAAATTATTCGTTACCGTACAGCGCGACCGTCGTCGCACGCTCAATTTTAATCGGCAGCAATTGACCGGCTTGCCGCTCGTAACCGTCGAAAATCACAATCTTATTCGTCCGCGTCCGCCCCAACATCCGCTTCGCACCTTTAGTGCTCCGGCCATCCACGAGAATCCCTACCGTCTCTCCAATCAAGCGCGTATTGTGGCACAATGCCGCTGCGTTGACAATCTCCAGTGCCGCTTGGTTACGCTCTTCTTTCACTGCATCCGGTAATTGCCCCGGCATCGTCGCCGCCGGTGTATCGCGCCGCTTCGAGTATTTGAAAATATAACCCTGATCAAACTGCACCTCGCGTAACAGCTCAGCCGTCGCCGCAAAATCTTCCTCCGTCTCGCCGGGAAAACCAACGATGATGTCCGTGGTGAGCGCAATCCCAGGACGCGCCGCCCGGAGCTTCTCGATAATTTTCAAATACTTCGCCCGGTCATAACCACGGCGCATCAATTTCAAAATCCGGTCCGAACCGCTCTGCGCCGGTAAGTGCGCGTGCTCGCACAACTTTTCCAAGTCCCGGTACGCCGCGACTAAATCGTCACCAAATCCTTGCGGATGCGGCGAAGTAAACCGAATTCGTTCCAGTCCCGACACCGCATTGACGGCGGTGAGTAATTTGACGAACTCTGATTTCTTTCGGCCATAGCTCGTCACAATTTGACCGAGCAAGGTGACTTCTTTCACACCGGTATCCACGAGCTTGTGGATTTCCTCCACGATTTCTGGAATGCCACGACTCCGTTCCGCGCCGCGCGTCGCCGGCACGATACAAAACGTACAAGCCATGTCACAGCCTTGCATGATACTCACAAATGCCGTCACCTTACCGGGTTCGTGGTGCTTGACCGCTGACTCACTGCCGGCTTCATCCGCAACATCCACCACCGATTTCTTACCGGCAACGAGTTGGTCGAGATAATCTGGAATGTGATGAAACCGTTGCGTGCCAACGACGAGATTGACCGCCGGCGATTTCAAAAGCTCCGCGCCACGACTTTGCGCCATGCAACCCATGTAACCGAGAATCAGGCCGGATTTAGCTTTCTTTTTTGCATGCGCCAAGCCATTCATCTTACCAACCGCCCGTTGCTCCGCGAGATCACGAACGCTGCAAGTATTCAGCAATATAATATCCGCGTCGGTTTCCGTGGTCGCAATGCCGTAACCCCGTTCGCGCAACAACGCCGTGACCGCCTCACTGTCGCGCACATTCATCTGGCAGCCGTAAGTTTTGATGAAAACTTTTTTCATCACGCCGGATGCCGGCCGTGAATCAACGCCATCACTTCCGCTCGCGTCGAACTGCGATTCCGGAATCCGCCCCGCATCGCGGAAGTGAGCACGCTCGTCCCGGGCTTCTTCACGCCGCGCATCGTCATACAAGTGTGCACCGCTTCGCAAACCACCGCCACGCCCTGCGGCTTCAGCTCTTTCACAATAATATCCGCAATCTGGCTCGTCATCCGTTCCTGCACCTGTGGCCGGCGCGCAAACGCCTCCACCACCCGCGCCAACTTACTAATCCCCACCACATGCCCGTTCGGAATGTACGCCACATGCGCCTTCCCAAAAAACGGCATCAAATGGTGTTCGCACATCGAGAAAAACGGAATATCCCGCACTAACACGATTTCGTGATGATCTTCGTCAAATTGTTTCGCGAGACTTTCCTTTGGGTCTTCCTCCCCTTCCCCGAAAATTTCCGCGTACATCCGCGCCACTCGCGCCGGCGTTTCGAGCAACCCGTCCCGTTTCGGGTCTTCCCCGATGGCCTCCAAGATTAAGGTCACCGCCCGCTCGATTTTGGCATGATCCACTTTTTTCATCGCTTCAATTTTTTTCATAAGATTTGTGCGGACAGAATAGCCCATGTTTTCGGTGCGGTCAATTATCCGCATATTCAGGCGAGTTGACTTTGTGTGAATCTCACAGTATAAGCCCTCATCTTGAATCGGGTCGCAACCTTGAGATTCATTTTTACATCGAACCGTCGCGTCGCTAGCCAGCATTCTGGCTGGATACTTTTTGTCCACCCGCCAAAACTGTAATTCATTCAGGAAAACCACATGAAATCCCCAAACCAAACCGACAGGATCAAAACTATGCAAGCATTCCGTATCAGTCCTTCCGTCAAAAGCCAGCCAACAGCAACCCGCGCGCCACTGCGGAAGCTGGGGCTGTTCACCCTCATCGCCCTCTTGGCCGCCGCCGGTTCAGCCAGCGCTTCCTGGGATGAGTTTGGAACCGACGCCGGCCCGTTATCACCTCCTAACGGAAATCGAAACACCGGCTACGGCTATTTTGCGTTGCATTACCTTGAAAGCGGAAGTTGGAACGTGGCGCTCGGCGCGTACGCACTACAGAATACCGA
>CAINDI010000014.1 GCA_903847335.1 uncultured Verrucomicrobiota bacterium
AGAAAACTTTTTGTGTACATTGGCGCCGCTAAACCAACAAAATCATCCGCCTCGAGTTTTTCGAGCTTATCGATTTTGATTTTGGTGACGCGCGCCACATCTTCCAATGACACTTTCTTAGTGTGCCGCGCTGTCCGTAAAGTTTCGCCGATGGATTCCATGTCGGGCACAGTATCATCAGACTGGCCGCGTTGCTCAAGAAAAAAGCTCGCAACCCAATGCCGAGCCGGTATCTTAGCCGCGATGAAGTTTAGCCCACAGGACGAATCTTTCATGCGCCGTGCACTCGCGCTAGCTCGATGCGGCATCGGCAAAACCAGCCCAAATCCCGCAGTCGGCGCGGTGCTCGTTCGTGACGGTAAGATTGTCGGCGAAGGCTGGCACAAACGCGCCGGCGGGCCGCACGCAGAAATTTTCGCAATCGCCACCGGTAACGCTCGCGGTGCAACTTTATACGTCACGCTCGAACCATGCGGCACTCATGGCCGCACACCGCCGTGCACAGACGCCATCATCGCTGCCGGTATCCGCCGTGTTGTTGTCGCCGCGCGTGACCCAAATCCCCGTCACAACGGTCGCGGTCTCGTTGTTTTGCGCCGGGCCGGAATTCAGTGCGCGACCGGCTTGCTGGCGGACGAAGCGACCCAACTGAATTCCGCTTTTAATAAATGGATTACCACCGGCAAACCGTTAGTCATCGCCAAAGCGGCGCTCAGTCTCGACGGCAAAATGGCGACGCGCACCGGTGACTCAAAATGGATCACCAGCGATGCCGCTCGCCGTGAAGCTCACAAGCTCCGTGCCGGTGTGGATGCGATTATGGTCGGAGCCGGCACCGTCATCGCCGACAATCCAAGGCTAACGCTCCGGCACGGAATCCGCGGCCGGCAACCGTGGCGCGTCGTCGTGGATTCGCGCGGCCGGTCGCCACGCACGGCAAACTTATTTACCGATGCGCAATGCCACCGGACTATCGTTTGCACCAGCAAACTCGCACCGGTGAAATGGCGACACTCTCTTGCGCTACTCGGAGTCACTGTATTGGTGTTACCGGCGGAGAAGCTGCCGGTGCTGCTGGCAGAGCTTGGACGAATGGAAATCACCAGCGTCTTAGTCGAAGGCGGCAGCGAATTACTCAATGCATTCTTTGATGCCGGGTTGGTGAACCAAGTCGCATTTTTCTTTGCACCAAAAATCATCGCCGGCGCACCGGCGATGTCGAAGGCATTGAACATTACCGGCGACTGGCGAAATATTGGTCAGTCGGAAATGCTTTTCACCGGCACAACTTGCCGGTAAGCTCTTTGTATGTTTACTGGAATTGTTGAAGAACCCGGCGTGGTTGTACAGATTCGACCGGGGAAAAAATCCACCGAACTCACCGTCCGCACCGGCGCGGCTGGCAAAACGTTGCGTGTCGGCAGCAGCATCGCCGTCAACGGCACCTGCTTGACCGTGGTAAAGAAACGCGGTGCGCTGGTGTCGTTTGATGTTTTGAATGAAACGCTGCGCTGCACAAACTTTGGCGAATTGAAGACCGGCTCGCTCGTGAATCTGGAACGTCCGTTGCGCGCGGATGGCCGACTGGATGGACATTTTGTGCAAGGTCATGTAGACGCCACCGGTGTGGTACGTCGCTGGGAACAGGTCGGAAAAGATTTTGTGTTGGAGGTGACGGTACCGGTCAGCCTTCGCAAATACATTGTCGAAAAAGGTTCGATTGCGGTGGATGGCATCAGCTTGACGGTGGCGGCGGTTGGGTGCGATTGGCTGCGGATTTGGATTATTCCGCACACTCGCGCCATCACAAATCTCCGGACGCGGCGCGCCGGTGAGCAAGTGAATCTCGAAGCCGATGTTCTCGCCAAGCACATGGAACGTCTACTCGCCGGGCGGCGAAATTAAGACGGAATGAAACTTTACCTTTCATCTTACCACCTTTGCAAAGAACCAGCCCGGCTATCATCCTTGCCTGCGAAGAACAAAAGAGTGGCTGTGATTCGAAATGCTCTTGATCAATACACCGATGGCCCACGTTTGAAGGAAGGATTAGAACGAGAAATCAACGATCTCAGAGCAATCGGCTTGCGTCCAGAATCTCTGGACTTGCGTAATTTTTTTTGGAAAGACCGAAGACCTTAAAAAGCACATAAGCAAATTCGGCTTTATCTGGGTTACCGGAGGCAATTCATTTGTTCTTCGTCGGGCGTATGCACATAGTGGTCTCGACATCATCTTGAAAGATAAGCTTAGCGAAGATGATTTTGTCTACGCTGGTTATAGTGCCGGAATTTGCGTTGTTACGCCGACGCTGAAGGGCATTCATCTCGTCGATGAGCCCGAGGTAATACCTACCGGTTATGACAGGGAGACTATTTGGTCGGGACTGCGTTTTGTTTCTTTCTGCATTGCGCCTCATTATCGTTCTGACCACCCTGAATCAGCGCTCATAGAAAAGGTAGTTGAATATTTTGTAGAGCATAAAATGCCGTTCGTTGCGCTGCGCGATGGAGAAGCTCTACTCCTTGATACAAAAACTTCAGACCAGACGTTAGCTTAATCGCCGATACAATCTTGGTTCTTACCGGCCTCCGCGCTGGGCGTCGGAGTTGACAAGATGCGGGGGTCGCCGTTACACTTGGCGCACGTGATTTCATGTTGGAAACCTTACAACAACTACTCGTCGTTCAAGACCGCGACTGTCGCCTCGCGCAATTAAAATCCGAAGCGGCGCGCATCCCGGTGGAAATCGCCGCCGCGCAAAAGCGTTTGGCGGATGAAGCCGCCAAACTCGAAACCGCCAAGACGGAACTGAAAAAGATTGAGTCGGCACGGAAGCAGTTGGAAGTGGATGTAGAGGCAAAGCGGCAACAGATTTTGAAGTACCGGACGCAGCTGAATCAGATTAAGTCCAACACTGAATATCAGGCGTTGTTGAAGGAAATTACGAAAGCCGAAGCCGATATTCGCACGACCGAAGACGTGGAGCTTGAGTTTATGGATCGGCTAGACCGGCTCCAACCGGCACTCAAACAAGAGCAGGCGCAACTCAAGGAATTGACCGGCAAAGCCGAAACTGAGAAAACGGAATTGCAGAAGCGCGTGAAGCTGATTGAGACGGAGTTGACGCAGTTGCAGGGAGAGCGCGCCCAACTCGTGACGGCGGTGGACGCGGATTTGTTGAGCCGGTACGAACGGCTCCTCCGGAGTAAAGGCGATCAAGCGATTGTGGCGATTAAACACGGCAATTGTGGCGGCTGTCATTTAAATTTGCCGCCGCAAATCGTGCATACAGCTAAAGGCGAGCAGGAGTTGGCGAGTTGTAGTTATTGCGGACGGATTTTATATTGGCAGGCAGAATGATGTTGGGAGGGCGGATAGCCGCTGCGGCGCAAGCCGTGGAGGAAAGTCCAGACTCCGTAGGGCGCGATGCCCCATTCACTTGGGGGCGGCCGGAGTAATCACCGGTCGACGGACAGTGCCACAGAAAAGATACCGCCGGACGCAGGTCCGGTAAGGGTGAAATGGCGAGGTAAGAGCTCACCGCGTCGGCAGTGATGCCGTCGGCAGGGAAAACCCCATCGGGAGCAAGACCAAATAGGCAGCGAGATGCGGCCCGTGTCCAGGAAGCTGCGGGTTAGGTCGCTTAGATAAATGGCTATCAAAAACAGAATCTGGCTTACAACCCTTCCGACTAACACGCGGGGGCGGGACTAATCTCTCGCCTCCGCGCCAATTTCACCATGCGTTACCCATTATTTCTTGAACTCACCGGCCAGCCGGTCGTCGTCGTCGGCGCCGGTAAGGTCGCGACGCGCAAAGTCCGAACTTTACTCGCCGCCGGAGCCAAAGTGACCATCATCGCGCCAGTCGCCACGCCGGCTTTGCGACGACTCAAAAAAATAAAATTGATTTGCCGCCGGTATCAAACCGGCGATTTACGCGGTGCTCGGCTCGCCGTCGCTGCGACTGACGATCTGGCCGTGAACCGAAAAGTCTGCGCGGAAGCCCAACGCCGCCGGCAGCTCGTGAATTGCGCCGCACCGCCGGACGCTGGGAACTTCATCGTCCCGGCGATTGTCCGTCACGGCGCATTCACCATCGCAATTTCCACCGGGGGTGCCAGCCCGTCCGCAGCAAAGGCACTCCGGCAAAAACTCGAAAGGAGTTTGCAGAAATGACCGACCGTTATTTTCTTTGGATGGCATTTGTATTTTACGTTGGAGCTAGCGCACTCACACTCTGGCGTTTGCGGAGCGAACGCTCGCAATCCTGGTTGCACCACATCAACGTGATCTTAATCGTCGTCGGATTCTTAATGCAACTGGTTGGCTTGATTTTGCGTGGACAAAATCTTCACCGCTGTCCCCTCACCAATCCATTCGAAGTGACGGTGTTCATCGTCTGGGCGCTGGTTTTATTTTACCTGGTCATCGGCCCGTCCTATCGCGTCTCATTTCTCGGCGCGTTCACCGCACCGGTGGTAACGCTGATATTGTTAACCGGCCTACTGACAGCAAGCGACGCGCCACACGCGCTAGTGCTGAAACACAGTCCGTGGGTCGAATTTCACGCCGGCATTGGCATCCTTGCTTGTGGCGCTTTCGCGTTGGCGTTTGTCGTTGCGGCAATGGATTTAGTGCAAAACCGGCAACTCAAATCACATCACCCCAGCCCGACGTTTCGCCTCTTACCGGCCGTGGAACAACTCGGCGTCATTGGAGTGCGATTGCTGATGCTGGGATTTATTTTACTGACAGTCGGAATGATTGGCGGAGTGATTTCCGACAAACTAGTCGAAGCTTGGCCGTGGCAAAAAGTGGCGTGGGCTTGGACGACATGGTGGGTATATGCGGCATTGTTGGCAGCGCGAACCATCGGGAATTGGCGTGGACAGAAAGCATCGGTAGCAACGATGGCTGCGTTTATATTTTTACTGACGGCATACTGGGGAACAAGTTGGCTGGCGCGATGAATCTGGTAATTATCGGCCTCAACCACTGCAGTGCGCCGGTCGCTGTCCGCGAACGCGTGGCATTTCCCCGTGCTCAACTCGGTGCGGCAACCTGCGAATTACTCAGCGCGGCACCGGTGACAGAAGTGGCAATCCTCTCCACTTGCAACCGTGTGGAAATTTACGCGCTCGCCGCCGCCGCCGGTCAAGCGGCGTTGGCTTTACGACGGTATCTGCACTCGTATCACAAACTTACCGAACCCATTGACGTTCATCTTTACGAACGCCACAACCGCGACTGCATCGCCCACTTGCTGAATGTCGTCTGTGGTCTTGATTCGATGGTCTTGGGCGAAACAGAAATTCTCGGCCAAGTCAAAGATGCTTACGCCGCCGCCCAAACCGCCGGTGCGACCGGTGCGGCACTCAACCGGCTTTTTCAGAAAGCGTTTGCCGCCGCCAAACACATCCGCTCCACCACCGCCATCACGCGTGGCTCCACTTCCGTTGCCAATGTCGCTGTGGAACTCGCCGAAAAGATTTTCCGCGACCTCACGCAAAGTACCGTCATGGTCATCGGCACCGGTGCGATGAGTGAAGCTACCGCCAAGGCGTTGCGCAGTCGTGGTGCCGGCAGTATTTTAGTTTGTGGTCGTGACCGCGAACGCTCCGGTGCCCTAGCCGGACAACTGGGCGGACGCGCGATTCATTACGACGACTGGCCGGTGGAGTTTCCAAAAGTGGATATCGTCATCAGCGCAACCGCCTCACCGCATCCGATTGTCACGCGAGAGAAATTAATTCCATTGATGAAGGAACGCCATCAACGTCCGTTGTTTCTCATCGACATCGGCGTTCCGCGCGACATCGAAACCGCCTGCGATGAATTAGAAAATGTTTACGTTTACAATATGGATGACATGCAGCAAATCGCGAAAGAAAACCTCGCCGCTCGCGAACGCGAGATTACCATTTGCCGGGAACTCATCGCCGAACGTGTCGCACGATTGGCAGAATGGTTGGAGGAACGCTACAAATGAACCCACTCATCATCGGCAGTCGCGGTAGTCCGCTAGCATTGGCGCAAGTTGCGTTGATTAAATCACTCCTACCCGGCACGCCGATCGAAACCGTTATTATCAAAACCAGTGGCGACAAGTTCCTCGGAGTCTCGCTCGCCGCCGCCGGTGGCAAAGGTTTGTTCACGAAAGAAATCGAAGACCAACTTCTTGCCGGGACGATTCACCTCGCCGTTCACAGCTTGAAAGATTTGCCGACTGAATTACCGGCCGGTCTCACACTTGCCGCCGTCCCGATTCGTGAAGATGCGCGTGATGTGTTCGTCTCCCGCCGGTATGGTTCGCTGGACGAACTTCCGTCCGGCGCGCATGTCGCCACTAGCAGCATCCGCCGAAAAGCGCAATTACTCGCCTGCCGTCCGGATTTGAAAATTTCAGAAATTCGCGGCAACGTCGCCACTCGTTTACAAAAACTCACCGACTTCGACGGCACACTCCTCGCCGCCGCTGGTTTGAAACGGCTCGGACTCTGGCAAAATGTTCCCGGTTACCGGTGGCAACTCCTCGACATCGAAACAATGATTCCCGCCGTCGGCCAAGGCATCATCGGCTGCGAAATTCGTCAAGCCGACGCCGCCACGCGCCAAATTCTAAACCAATTTAACGATACCGACACTTTCGCGTGTGCCACTGCCGAACGTGCATTTCTAAAAACCATCGGCGGCGGCTGCCAATTCCCCTACGCCGGCCACGCCACGATTACCGGCAATCAGCTCAAACTCATTGCCGGTGTTTTCAGTCCGGATGGCCGGCAAGCGAACCTCATCGAAGTTACCGGAACAAAATCAGAAGCGTTTACACTCGGCGAGCAAGCGGCACGGACATTAAAACCCAAACTGCGCGATTTTTAGTTTGATCTGACGGATTGTTTGGGTGTGAAATTCTTAAAACTTTTCCACCGGTGCAACGGCAGAAAGCCGAGCAGGATGAAAAGCACTTGGCTGGCGTTGAAGAGCATAAGCCACTTGAAGGCTGAGTCCATGAATCCGTAGCTATGCAAGCCGATACCGAGCATGTTCACGCCGAACCATGAGAACGCCGTGACAATGTTGCCGAAGAGCGCAAGATTCATTAAGCCGCGTTCGCCAACCAGTCGTCCCCAGCGAGCGTGCAGGATGAGCGAGTTCCAGATGACGATGAGTAGCGCGCCATTTTCCTTCGGATCCCAACCCCAAAAGCGACCCCACGATTGATCAGCCCAAATGCCACCGAGCACGGTTCCAATAAAACTAAACAGCGTCGCAAAGCAAACGATGGCATAGACCATCTTAGTCAAGGCGTTGCCGAGTGTGATGTCGTGATCCGTGCCAACTTTTATTGAAAGCAACGGCGTGAAAATACCAAGGATGATATACGCCATCGCTAAGGTACCGGCGACAAACGTGGAGGCGTAACCAAGCGTGACCGTCACGACATGAGTGGCCAACCAGAAGTTTGTATCGAGAACAGCCCGGAGCATTTCCATTGTGTCACCGCCAAGTGCGAGATTATGTGCGATGAGCAGCGTGACAAAGCCGGCGAGTCCGGCCACGGTGCTACCGAGACCAATTTTATAAATCCGTTCCAGCACCCAGCCCAGCCCACACGCACCCCAACCGATGAAAATGGCGGACGAATATAGATTCGTCACCGGTGGACGGCCTTCGAGTACCATGCGGAAGATTAAGCCGAAAGTATGCACAACAAACGCCAGCCCGATGAGGTAATACGCCGAGCGGCGCAGCGATTCAGAAAGTTGCGGTGCCGGAGCGAATGTCAGCAATGCTGCACCGGCTAGCACGAAGGCGAAAATATAAATGATGGTCGCGTGCAGAAAAATTTTAATCTGATTGAAATAAAATTCTGCCCGGCCTTTCGCCTGTTCGCGAGCGAAATTCGGCGTCAGCCAATTCTTGTAACCGGCCACAGCGCTGTTGAATCCCGCCACATCGTCCTGCCGGTAAGCGGTCGCTATGCGAGCAAAACAGCTGACGGCGGGTTGAATCGCACCATCGCGAACGGAGTGGAGTAGACTTGCGCCAACGTTGACCCAGGCATCTTTATTCACTGGATCAATCGGCGGAACAGTCAGCGGTAAGGCGTATTTCGCAACGATTTCGAATTGTTGCGTGAGGATTGCCAACTTCCGGAGCGCCACCGCATCAGTTTTTTGACCCGCTTGTGTCGCCCGCGCTGCCGCAAGTCCCGCCGGCAATGCCGCTTGGTAATCGGTGATGAGTTCAACAAAGTTAGTCGCGCCTTCGGGCTGAATACTATTCTTAAGCTGTTGATATAAACTGATCGCGTTGGCGAGCTTCAGTACTTGCTTCTGGTACGTTGTCCGTTGCGCATCCTCAACGCTACTCGCCTTCCGGCCTTGCTCGGAAATTTCATTTAAGACCGGTACGAGTTCAACAAACGTGTAGTAGCGCAAGCCAGATTTATCGATCCCTTTCTCACCGAGTTTCAATTCACTAATGAGATCCGGATGGTGAATCAAGAAAATCGGTCGTGTGTCGGCAACGTCCGACCGGAAGAACACCTCCAGCAACCATGCGGTGGATTTCAATTTCTGCGGATGCTGCCAAAACTTCCACGCCGGGACCTCTTCGAGCGGCACATCACCGGTACTCCGAATTTGTAAGAGCGAATTCCGCGCGACGGAATCGAATGGTTGAATCCGTCCATTCAGCAAAACCGGTAGTCGGCCGAACTCCGCAGTATGAAATTTGCTTTCCGGTTTCGGCAGTAGGACAACGACAATTTCCGTGGCAAATAATCCTAGAAATAACCACGGAAGAATTTTAAGAAAAGATTTCATGATGCGTTGTGTTTCGTGGCGAACTCAAAGAGGTGGCGTAGGAATTGCACCAGCAACCCCAATCCGACTAAGATACAAGCGAAGTAGGGCGTGAGCCAGCTGGGATTATGGACAACTTGCAGGACTGTGCCTTGATTGTCTTGGTCGAAACTCGCTTGGTAATAGGTGTCACCGTCATAGCGCAAAGGATTATTCATATAGATTAAGACTTCACGATCTTCACCGGTATCCGGTCGCTGAACTCGCACGCGACTGGAAAAATTCTTAGGAATATCGGTCCCCGGATATTTATCGTGCCGGAATTCGACGAGGCGCAATTGAAACGGTTTGTAAAAACGCTCTAGCCGCAACCTCAACTCGTACCGGCGACCATTGAAATCCACCACCTGCGGTTGATTGAGATAGGCGGAGACGAGATAGCTTCCCAACGAACCTTGCGGCGTCAGCAGTTCCACGATTCCGGAAGGCATATCGCGGCGATCCATTTCAGCTTCACGCGGCAATTCTCGCCACCAAGCACCGGCACCGATACCGGCGGTAGCATTGATCTGCGTAAAACCTTCCTGCTCTTTTTCCGCCAGTGTCGAGTTATTGTAAAATGTATGAACGCGAATACTAAACGGCAAGTCCGCCTGGCGAATTTCTTCCTGACGTTGAAGCCGATCTTGAGGAATCGCAATAACGCGATCTGTGGTCGCCTCAGTTTTATCGACCACGGCAAGCTCGAAATGACTCGATGCCTCCGAGTAATTCTTCGTCTCACCATTGCGCAAGTGCAGCATACTTTCGGTCGAAAAAACATCGGTCAATAATTGCCCGATTAGTAACAACCCAACGCCGATGTGAATCGCTATAAGGCCAAGATTCCGTTTTCTCTCCTGATCAAAACGCAGGTTGTACACCACCAAATTCGCCAGCAGCATGCCGCCGATTAAATAGCCACCGGGGAAAATCGGAATTCGCCAGCCTGAATCCACCGGTGACCAGTAAATAAAAAAGCTCCGGAAGAATTCGTTCTGCGCTTGGTACAATCCGATTTGCACCTGCGCCATCGTTCCCCAAAACACCAGCACCAGACCGAGCGCCAACAAGACAACCGTCAGTCTAAGCGAAGTGAAAAAAATGGCGAGCCGGTCGAGCATCTTAATACTTCACTCCTTGCACGAACTGAATGAACGCCGTCTTCTGCGCCGCGACAACCTTCGCCTCCCCCATCAACTTGTAAAACCACATCTGCCCAGCTTGGGACACCATTGCGCCGACAAGCGCCGCCGGCTGACTCGTTCGCGCATCTTGCCCAACCATCTCAACGAGCGTAACTGGGCCGAGTGATTGCACGGACTTCGCTAATTCTTCGCCGGTGAGTTCGCTCAACCCAAGCTGTTTCCGCCACCGGTTCACGTTCGCCGCCAAACCGCCACCGTCGCTAGCCGACGAACTCACATTCACTCCCGCCTGTGCACCACCGGTACCGGTAATCACAAATTTCGCCACGAGAAACTGCCCACCGGAAACTTCCTGCCAACCTGTCGGCACGCTCCAATTCGGTTTGCCGTTACTCACCACTTCAGGAACTGCTACCGGCATTGTCTCGCCGGTTACAAATTGAACTGACTTGAGAAACTCCACAAACACCGGCTTCACCTGCGTTACGAGCGAACCGTCGCCGGTCATCTTGAAAAACCACACCGTGCCTTCGCGATGTTGAATTGCGGCCAGAATACAACCCGAGTCACCGACTGCTTCATAAAGTGCTCCCGGCTGACCGGCGATTTCGACAGGCTGAGTTAGCTTTGCAAATTCCTCTTCGGTGACCGGTGCCAAACCAACTTGACCACGCCACCGGTTCACATTGCTGAAATCACCACCGGCACTGCCTGGTAATGGAATGACACTCACGTCCGCTTGCTTGCCATCCGCACCGGTAACTTTGAAAGACGCCACACGCATCGTGCCGGGGGGAATCTCTTGCCAGCCATCAGGTGTTTTCCATTTTAACTGCGTGCCGCTGGTCGGTGCAGCATGTTCCGGAACCGCTGACATCTCCGTCGGCGGTGCCGATTCTTTAGAAACGGTATATACCTTAATCCCATCCTGTCCGCATCCGATGGCGAGTCCCACACTCAGCAAAATGCCAGTGAGTTTTAGAAGACTGAGGGTATTAAGAAGCTTTCGACTCATGAACGATGTGGCGAATACTACCATTACCGGTGCGACTGTCAAATCTCCGGGAAAGAGCTTGACCACCCCGGAAGCTTTGCATATAGTCCGCTCGTTGATTTTGGCGGCAGAGGGATTAAGTGGGTCAAAAACCCACTTTTTTGTTCCCTTGAACACCCCGCCTGACGGAAAACGAAACGCATGAACGGTGAATTAATTGCAGTTTTAGAATATTTGCAGCGCGAAAAAGGCATCGACAAGGAAATCTTGCTGAAAGCCGTCGAAGAGGCTTTGTTGCAGGCGTCCAAAAAGTCGGTTGGCCCAGCCCGTGAACTCCGCATCGACATTGACCGGAAGACCGGAGCCATCCGCGCCATCGCTTCTTTGATGGTCGTTGAAAATGTTGTCAATAAACATGACGAACTTTCTCTCAACGACGCCCGCAAACGAAGACCGAACGCCCAAATCGGTGAAGCGGTTGATGTCGAAGTTACCCCTGCCAATTTCGGTCGTATCGCGGCGCAAACCGCCAAGCAAGCGATGCTCCAAAAAATTCGGCAAGTCGAAAAGAACATGGTCTTCGAAGAATTCAAAGGCCGCGCCGGTGATATTTTAGCTGGTACCGTTCGCCGTTTTGAACGCAGCGATGTAATCGTTGACCTCGGTCGCCTTGAAGCAGTCCTGCCCAGCCGAGAGCGAGTTCCGACGGAAGAATATCAACCCGGCGACCGCATCCGCGCGTTCGTTCTCTCCGTGGCCGAGTCCGGTCATGGCACTGACATTATTCTTTCGCGCAGTCATCCGGATTTTGTCAAAAAACTTTTCGCACTCGAAGTTTCTGAGATTGCCGACAAAACTGTCGAAATCAAAGGCATCGCCCGCGAAGCTGGCTTCCGGAGCAAGCTCGCTGTCTGGTCTCGCGACGAAAAAGTTGATCCGGTCGGCGCGTGCGTCGGCATGAAAGGTTTGCGCGTCAAAAATATCGTTCGCGAACTGAGCGGCGAAAAAATCGACATCATCCGTTGGGATCCCAATGTCCGGCAATTTGTGGCTAACGCTCTTGCGCCGGCAAAAATTAAAAATCTCACTCTCAACGAAGAGCGACATTCTGTAAAAATCATCGTGGATGCCGATCAACTTTCATTGGCCATCGGCAAAAAAGGCCAGAATGCCCGGCTGACTTCGAAGTTGACCGGCTGGAGCATTGACATTGAGAAGGAAGAATCTGTCGAACTCGGCTTTGAAGGCAAAGTCGCTCGCGCAGTGAAAGAGCTGTCTGCGATTCCCGGTATCGAAGCGGAAGTGGCACAGTTGCTTGTGAAATCCGGCTTCCATTCCTTCGAAGGATTGCTAACCGTTGATGTCGCAGATTTAGCTGAAATTGTCGGTGCAGATAAGGCGGACGCCGTCTCGAAGGCGGCAATTGCCGAACAAGAACGCCGCGAGGCTGCCACCGGAGGCGAACCCACACCTGAATGAGTATCCGCGTCCACGATTTAGCAAAGCATTGCGGTCTCTCCGGTAAGGAGATGATCGAAAAGCTCAAGGCCATGAACTATCCGGTTAAGAGCGTTTCCAGCACCGTGGACAACATCACCGCCGAAGCCATTGAAAAAGAATATGGCTACGTCGTCGCGCCGGAGGTAAAACCGGAACCACCGCCAGTGGTCGTCGTTCCACCACCGGCACCGGTTGCTCCCCCACCGGCACCGCCGAAAGTCGTCAAGCCGGCACCCGAAAAGCCGGTCACCATCGAATCTCCATATTCGCGACCGCTCCCAAAACCGATTGTGGCTGCACCTTCGAATTTCACCTATCAACGCCAGACTCCAACGCCAGTCAAGGCCGCACCGGTCAAAACGCCACCGGCAACAGCAAAGCCGGCTCCAGTGATTCCATCGGCACAGAAACCGATTGCGAAACCACCGGCACCGCGACCAGTGGCGCCACCACCAGTGCCGTTTACCGGACCACTTTTTACAGTGAACGACGCCGGCCAAAAAGTTATCACGATGAAACCACCAATCGTGGTTCGTGACTTGGCGCAACGGCTCAGTAAAAAACCGCATTTACTCCTAGCAGAACTGATGGAGCTAAATGTTTTTGCCAATCTTAACGAAACCATCGGCGAAGACGCGGCCCGCAAAGTTTCCGAGCGTAGTGGTTATGTTTTTGAATTAGAAAAACGCGAACGTGGTGCCTATGCCATTCACACGCCGAAGCCAGCGGAAACTCCACCGCCGGGCGTTAAGTCCGAAGATTTAATTCCACGACCACCGGTGGTCACTGTCATGGGGCACGTCGATCACGGCAAAACTTCGTTGCTCGATGCGATTCGAAAAACCGATGTGGCCGCGCACGAAAGCGGTGGAATCACACAGCACATCGGCGCGAGCATCGTTCGCCTGCCGGACGGCAAACAGATTTCCTTCCTCGACACTCCTGGTCATGCGGCGTTCACGAAAATGCGCTCTCGTGGCGCGAACGTCACCGATATTGTCGTGCTGGTAGTTGGTGCTGACGACGGCGTGATGCCACAAACATTGGAGGCGCTGAACCATGCGCGCGCCGCCAAAGTTCCGATTATCGTCGCCGTCAATAAATGTGATTTACCGACGGCGAATCCGGACCGGATTAAAAAACAATTACAAGAACACGGCTTAAATCCCGAATCGTGGGGTGGCGATACGATTACCGTCGATGTCTCCGCTAAGACAAAGAAAAATCTCGATCTACTGCTCGAAATGATTCTATTGCAGGCTGACATTTTGGAATTGAAAGCCAGCTCGAAAGCGACTGCCAAGGGCAACGTCATTGAGGCGCAAGTTGAACCCGGTATGGGGCCGACGGCAACGGTGCTTGTCCGACAAGGAACGCTCAAAGTTGGCGATGCAATCATCGTTGGCCCGCACGGTGGTAAGATTCGCGCATTAATTGACGACCGAGGCAAGCGTGTGAAAGAAGCTGGGCCGTCGATTCCGGTGAAGATTGTCGGCTTGTCGGGCATACCGGAGGCCGGCGCAGAATTTACGGTGATGAAGAATGAGAAGGAAGCGCGCGAGCTTTCCGAACAACGCAAACTCGAAGAGCGAACGCAAGCGACTGGCTCAAATAAGCGCGCCACGCTCGAAGATTTGATGGGGCAAATTGGCGATGGCGAGAGGAAGAAACTTAACATCGTTCTCAAGGCCGATGTGCAAGGCTCGCTCGAAGCGATTTCCGATTCGCTCAGCAAAGTCAAAAGCGACAAGATTGAGATGGAACTCATTCACGCCGCCGTAGGCAACATCACAGAAAACGATGTCCTACTCGCCACTGCGTCGCACGCCGTTTTGTTTGGTTTCCGTGTCAAAGCCGAGAGTGGCGTCACCGACATGGCCGCCCACGAAGGCATTCAGATTAAGCTGTACACAATTATTTACGAATTACTCGAACAGGTTGAAGATGCGCTGACCGGCCTCCTCGAACCCGATGCCAAGGAAATGATCGTTGGCCACGCCGAAATTCGGAAGGTGTTTGAACTTTCAGCCGGACCGAAAGTTGCCGGCTGTTACGTCACCGACGGTCGCATCACCCGGTCGGGTCGCGTTCGCTTACTCCGCCGGCGCGCCGCGCAATACGAAGGTCGCATTGGCAGTCTCAAACATTTTCAAGACGATGCGAAGGAAGTCAAAGCCGGTGGCGAATGCGGGTTACGACTGGAAAATTTCCAAGACTACCAAGCCGGCGACATTATTGAGTGTTACACGATTGAGAAAGTCGCCGCTTCGTTGTAGGTTGCCGGGACAATGAGCCATCACCGTATCGTCCGCGTTTCGGAATTGGTCAAACAACAAATCGGCGAAGTGTTGCAAGAACTCAATTTGACCGACTGTGGTTTCATCACCGTCACCTCTGCATCCATCGCTCCCGATTTGAAAGACGGTCGGATTTACGTTAGCGTCATCGGTAATGACGAACAAAAAAAGCGCGCAATCTCCATGTTGGAACTCCGCCACGGCCATATTCAGCACGAGCTGGCAAAACGCATTGTCTTGAAATACACCCCACGCCTAAAATTTCTTCTCGACGAAACCGAAGCTCACGCGCAGCGCATCGAAACCTTAATCGCCACCTTGAATCCACCGGAATCTAATGACTGATCTTTGCCACGAAATTGCCGACATCATGCGCCGGGAACAGTCATTTCTCATCCTGACTCATTATCGTCCCGACGGCGACGCCATTGGTTCTCAACTGGCACTCACGCTCGCCCTCCGCGACCTCGGCAAAACTGTCGAAGCTTGGAACGACGACGAAGTACCGGCAAAGTTCAAATTCTTGCCCGGCGTTAATCTCATCACCAAGCCACCGGTAACTCCGAAAGCATTTGATGTCGTGATCAGCATTGATAGTTCGACTTGGCAGCGCGTTGGCACCAGCGCCGACAAGATTGCCAGTAAGAAATACTTCATCAACATTGACCATCACGTTAGCAACGAGAAATTCGCGCAGCTAAATTGGATCGTCACCGAATCGCCGGCCTCCGGTCAAATCGCCTTCGATCTCATTAAACGCGGGGGCTTCAAACTCACTTCCGACATCGCTCAATGTCTTTTCGCGGCAATCTCGACCGATACCGGTTCATTCATGTTTGGCAATACCACCGCGACCTGTCTCCGCGCTGCCGCTGAGTTAGTTGAAACCGGCATCAACGTCGGCGAACTTTCCCGGCACGTCTACGAAAGCTATCCCTACGCCCGGTTGCGGATCCTCCAAATGGCACTCGCCGATCTGAAACTGACCGATCACAAACACACTGCCTATTTTTGGGTCACAAAAGATATGTTCGCGACCTCCGGAGCCAAACGCGAAGACACCGAAGGCTTGATTGATTTTGCACGCTCCATCGAAGGCGTCGTTGTTGCGCTTCTATTTGAAGAGATGGAAGAAGATGGCAAATTCCGCGTCAGTTTCCGCTCCAAAAATTCAAAAGTGGACGTCAACAGCATTGCCCGGCATTTCGGCGGTGGCGGCCACCGCGAAGCCGCCGGTGCGCGCCTCACCGGCTTACCGCAAGATGTTGAGACCAGAGTTCTCGCTGCCGTTACCACTGCACTTCAAACTGCCGGTATCTGACATGCTTCCACAACTCACTCCTTTTGACGGCGTCCTCCTCGTAGACAAACCGGCGCGCCTCACCTCGCACGATGTCGTGGATTACATTCGCCGGCATTTCGGTTTCAAAAAAGTTGGCCACTGCGGCACGCTCGATCCGGCGGCCACCGGTTTGCTCGTTATCGTTCTCGAACGCGCCACGAAATTGCAAGACCGGTTAATGTCCGCCGACAAATCTTATGAAGGCACAATGCTTCTTGGCATCACAACCGATTCGCAAGATGCCGACGGCAAAGTGCTCGCCAAAAAACCGGTTCCACCACTGACCGGTGATGACATCGAAGCTGTCATTGCCAAATTTCGCGGCGACATTCAACAAATTCCACCGATGGTCAGCGCAAAGAAAATTGACGGCCAGACACTCTACAAACTCGCTCGCAAAGGCAAAACCGTCGAACGCGAGCCACGCCTTGTTCACATCTACGACTTCCGCGTTTTGAAAATCGATTTACCGAGAATTGAATTTCGCGTCACCTGCACCAAAGGAACTTACGTTCGCACGCTCTGCTATGACATCGGCGAACTCCTCGGCTGCGGCGCGCACCTTGCCGCGTTACGCCGCACTCGCTCCGGTAAGCTTGATGTGCAAAATGCCCACCGGCTCGAAGATTTGCTTAAATTAAAACGCGACGAACTTGTGCCGCTGATCATCCCAGTCCTGAAACTTCTTAAGCCCGACTGATGCGCATCCTCCGGACACTCGCCGAACTCGCTACCGAAAAAAGTTCTGTCTATCTCGCGATCGGCGT
Source organism: uncultured Verrucomicrobiota bacterium (assembly GCA_903847335.1). GTDB lineage: Bacteria > Verrucomicrobiota > Verrucomicrobiia > Palsa-1439 > Palsa-1439 > CAINDI01. Next base: position 16,900 of record CAINDI010000014.1, read on the forward strand.
TTTCGACGGCGTGCACCTCGGCCACCAACGCGTCATCGCCCAAGCACGCGATGTCGCCCGACAAGCCACCGGCATCTCCGTCGCGCTGACATTCGATCCCCACCCCATTCGCGTCTTACGCCCGGACCAAGCACCGGTCTTACTCACTTCCACCGCCCACAAACTCGCACTCATTCAGCAACTCGGCGTGGACGCTTGCGTCCTCATCAATTTCGACAACGCCTTTGCCACTACGCCGGCGGAAAAATTTATCGAGCAAATTGCTTTCTGCCGGCATGTCTGCGTCGGCACCCGATTCCATTTCGGCCACAACCGTACCGGTAACCCGGCTTTACTTGAACAGCTTGCTCCCCGGTGTGGTTTCACCGTCACGGAAATCAAACCCGTTCTCACACCTGACGGCGAAATGATCAGTTCTACCGCTGTCCGGCAACACATCCTCACCGGTAACCTCGACCGCGCCGCCGTGATGTTGGGGCGACCATTTTCAATTCTTGGAACCGTCGAAAAAGGTGACGGCGTTGGCCGGCAACTCGGCTTCCCTACTGCCAACCTCAATTCGCACCACGAAGCATTTCCGCCGGATGGCGTATATGCCACAAATGTGATTGTCGCCAGTCAAACTTTTACCGGTGTCATCAACCTCGGTCGCCGTCCCACATTCGAAGGCCGCAGCCACCAGCGCGTCCTCGAAGTTCATATCCTCGACTTTGACCGGGACATCTACGGACAAGAAATTGAAGTTATTTTCCATCAGAAACTCCGAGGCGAACAGAAGTTTGAGTCTGTTGCCGCCCTTAAAACACAAATCACTGCGGATATTGCCACCGCTCGCAGCTTACGGTAAATGAGTGCGTTATGAAAAATAATCTACCGGTTTTGACTAATGATCGCCAACCCCGCAATCTGCGTGATGGCTGGATCCATAACACGATGCGCCTTTTGGTGGTTTCCCCGCATCCTGATGACTTCGATGCGATTGGGAGTACTCTTAAATTCCTCGCCGGTAACGGCAACCCTTTACGGGCAGTTGTTACACACGGCGGTAGCGGCATTGAAGATTCTTATCGCCCCGGCGCAACACTTGCAGAAAAACGGGCGCTACGAGAAAACGAGCAACGGAACAGTCTGCGGTTCTTCGGCCTTCCAGAGAATTGTTTGACTTTTTTTCGCTCAAATAGTGATACAGACGATCAACCGATGGACGAGATGGAGAATCTTTCCACACTAGAAGCGCTTGTTCGACAGAAGACGCCGGATATCATTTTTTTACCGCACCACAATGACAAAAACAACGGTCATCGGGTGATATATTCCCTAGTTCGACAGATCGCAATTCGCTCAAAACTCCCGCTTGCGCTACTACTCAACAGCGATCCTAAGACCATCTCTATGCACACCGATTTCTATTTCGCATTTGATGAAGATGAGGCCGCTTGGAAGGCTAAATTGCACCGGTTTCATGACACGCAACACCAACGGAATCTAAACACACGTGGATACGGCTTGGATGAGCGAGTTCTCCGCCACAATCGACACCTTGCCCGGGAGCTAGCACTCACCGAACCTTATGCCGAGGCTTTTGAGCTCGAGACTTACAATTATTCAACTCAATAAATGATGAAGCTCGATGAAAGAATAATCCGCCGGATTTTATGGTGCGTTGCCATTACATTTGTTATCGGCTTAGGCGTGAGTACGGTTTACCGTTCTGGGCCGCATAAGTTATGCGGACACGAATGGGGCTCGCGATTTCATCGGACTGATTTTACTGTGTACCAAGCAGCCGGCCGCGCAGTATTGGACGACCGGAATATCTATACCGCCCAGAATCCTCGCGGGTGGTTGTATATGTACTTACCGGTAGTCGCAGTCGCGATGATGCCGTTTGCACTGTTAAATGTGTTTTGGGCATCGTTACTTTGGTACCTCTTATCAGTGGCAGCAGTGGCGCATGCACTATGGATCTCGGTGCAGCTAGCCCGCCGGTTCTGGCCGGACTGTCGATTGGCAAACCACTGGCTATACACATTAGTGGTAATGCTAATTCTATTACCAACTATATCGGGGCTCGCACGAGGGCAAGCGTCGTTAATCATCTCGTATCTAGTCATCGCTTCGGTCTGGTACTACATGCAACAGTGCGAATGGTGCGCCGGACTTTGTCTTGCCGGTAGCATTGCGCTGAAGGTTTTTCCGATTTTATTTGTCGTTTATTTTCTCGCAAAACGACGCTGGCTAATGGTTGTAACGACAAGCCTCTGGTTATTCGCATGGGTAATCATTGCGCCAAGTGCAGTATGGGGCGTCCGTGGTAATTCCGAATTACTCCACCAATGGTTGACGACCATTGCCATGCCAGCCACGAATCCAGATCAGTCTCTGCCCAATGCGCGCTACAAAGACATGATTGATCCGCGCATCACTCGTAATCAATCAGTACAGGCAGTGACAATTCGCTGTTATGCGGGTCATGATCAATCCACGGCGGTACCGGCACGAGAACCGGCCGCCCGACGAATTGCACTGATACTCAATCTAATCTTATGCCTCGCAACTGCATTCGCCTGCCGGCACGGCAGCGCAGCAACTAATGAACGCCGGACCGTATCCCAACTTTGCCTCGTTGCGATGTTGATGTTATTTTTGGCACCGGTGGCTTGGGTACACAACTTTTCACTTTTTATACTTACACTTGCCTTCGCATTAGCGGCTGCGTTTTCCATCGATCAAAAGTCATACCTCTGGCACATCGGCTTGATCGCATTTGGGACAGGAATTTTGCTGACCTCTATTATTCCTGTATTGGAAGCGTTTGGGGTGTTCTTGCTCGGTGCACTAATATTGTGGACGGCCTTTCTCTTCACCAATAAATCAAACTATTCTAGTAATATAATATGAAAATGCGTTTCACATCAGAAGTCATCTCGCTAATAATTTTTGCTGGTATCAATCTAACTGGCTGGTGTGAGTCGAACCCTATAATCAATATTCCGACGGAATCTAAGACAATCGGTTTTACCAAAAAGATTGTCTGGGTTTGGGGGCTTCCACGAAAGACAATTCAAGATGCCTATGCAGAAGTTGATCTTGTCAAACGCACTGGTTTTAACACAATCGTGACCGACGGGCGGGGACCACAGAGCCAAGCATATCTAAAAGCTGCAATTGAATACGCTCATAATCAGAATATTGGCGTCTGGACGCTCGTCAGTCCAATCTATGGAGAATGGGGCTGGCAGAAAGCCCCCGGTGTTTCGATACCGGAGGGCTGTTTACAGGAATATCCGTCAGAGACTTTAGCAACCCTAGACAATCCGCAAGATCCAGATCGTGTTCAATACTCAGGACCATGGATGTGTATTGACCGACCTGAAGTCCGCCGGTATGCCATTGACCTATCGGTGAGTCGGCTCGCATCAAACGCTTTTGATGGAATCGCTTTAGACTTTGTCGGATACAAAAATTATCGTGGTTGCCAATGCACCTACTCAAGCAATCTGCGAGCCGCCTACGCGAAGACCCATCGGGAACTTTCCGGTGGAGAGATCGAAAGGCGCTTTTCTCTTTCGATGCTGCAATTGTTTTATCAGGAAGTTCGCGATGCCGTCAAAAAACAGTTTCCAAAAGCAGAAATCGCTTGTCATGCTTACCCGCAATTTGATCCAGAACCAATTAACGGACCGCTACTCCCGGTCGATTATCCGGGCGATACAGTCGCCTGGTTCTTCAAGCCGCATTGGTCACTGGAAAAGATTGCCGCCCAATGTCGTGAAATTAAAAATAAAGAACACCAAGCCCACAATTATGTTACCGGGACTGCGTTGATGGGCATTGGGACAGATGCTCAAAACGGGAAAACACCTGAACAAATCCGACAGGAAATCCAAACCATTAAACAAGCTGGAATCCAAGCAATCATGATTGTTGGCGATGATTCTTTTTTGAAAAAAACCAATATCGTTAAAGTTTTAACGGAAGAATTAACCACGACCAATGCGATGGCGGTGAGATAAGTAAATCGCTAGACTTTCCGCCCAAACTTTTTTTCCAACTCGGCATAGCTCATTTGAATCAGCGTCGGACGACCATGCGGGCAGGTATACGGTAGGTCACACCGGTGCAACTGTTCTAATAAACCGCGCAGTTCTTCGCCTCGCAATGGGTCGTGCGCCTTAACCGCGTGCCGGCACACCGTCGTCGCGATTTTATCTTCACCGAGCCGGCGAGCGTGAACTTGCTCGCCAGTTTGACGAAGCTCATCCACAATGTCGCGGAATGTTTGCGCGAGATTGTCTAATTGAAAATACGGTGGTACGGCGTCAATCAGAAATGTTCGCTCACCAAATTCGCTAACGCCAAGACCTAATTTGTGCAGCGTCTTGAGATTGCCGCGTAAAAAATCTGCATCGCGCGCCTCCAACTCCAGCGTGACCGGCAATAACAACTTCTGCGATGGTGCGGATTCCACCGTCAATTCCCGGAGCATCTGCTCAAACAACACTCGTTCATGCGCCGCATGTTGATCCATCAGCACGAGACCTTCCGGTGATTCGATCAAAACATAAAGTTGCCCAATCACACCAAGCACGCGCCAGCGACCTTCTTCGGTTTGAACTTCCGCCGGAGCAACCGGCAACGATGTTTGCTCATAGGAACGATTCACCGGAACTGCCACTTCCGATGAGAACGGCGACGAATAATCGAGCGGCTCATTCTTACTGGCAGTCGGCCAACCGACATTTGTGACTGGTTGAAATGTCGGCCCCGCCGGTGCAAGAGCTTGTCGCACGACATCAATCACCGATTGCCGGACTGCGTATTCATCGCGAAATCGCACCTCACGTTTGGCCGGGTGAATGTTCACGTCCACCGCTGCCGGATCAATCTCGATAAATAAAAATGTGACTGGAAATCGGCCTTTCATCAACCCAGTATGATAGCCTTCCATGAGCGCGTAATTGATACCTTTGCTTTCCACTGGACGACCGTTGACAAAAATATGCTGCTGGCTCCGGTCCGCACGACTAATTCCAGGCTTGCCAACAAAACCGTGAATCCCCTGCCCCTCCAGCGGCAACAATTGCGCAACGAGTTGATGACCGTAAAGTTCCCGGAGTCGCCCGGCTAAGTCAGTTGCCGGCGCGAGATCAAAACGCGTCCGTTCGTCCACAACTAACCGGAACGCCACCGCCGGATGCGCCAGAGCGCAGAGCGTGACGATGTGCTCGATGTGCGCTGTTTCGGTTTGTTCTGACCGGAGAAATTTACGCCGTGCCGGTAAGTTGAAGAACAGATTTCGCACCTCCACCGTCGTGCCTTCGGCGGTCCCAACATCATTGACAGAGAGAATTTTACCACCAGCAATTTCAATTTGGGTACCGGCCAGTGCGCCACGTTCCCGACTTGTAAGCGTAAACCGCGACACAGCGGCAATACTCGGCACCGCTTCGCCGCGAAACCCAAGTGAACGGATGCTGTGCAAATCTTCGGCCGTGGTAATTTTACTAGTGGCATGCCGTTCGAGCGCAAGCAACGCATCATCCCGGCTCATCCCAAAACCATCGTCGTTCACAATCACCGCTGAACGCCCACCCGCTTTAATGGTGACGGTAATGCGCTGAGCATCGGCATCGAGCGCATTTTCCAAAAGTTCTTTGACGACTGACGCCGGACGCTCCACCACCTCGCCGGCAGCGATTTGGTTTGCGACATGTTCAGAAAGTAAACGGATTCGGTTCACAGGTTACCGTACGATAGCTTGACCCTCTCCGCTTGCAATGCTAAAGTCGCATTCGCTTTTGGGTGGTGGCCGTAGCTCAGCCTGGTAGAGCTCCAGATTGTGGATCTGGCTGTCGCGGGTTCAAATCCCGTCGGTCACCCCACCTACCCTTTGCAAGAAAGTCGCGCTAGAATCGGAATCCGACGCCACCGTTCACACTTTGCGAGGAGTATCCGGCGCGACCAACCTCCGTCGCATAGTTCAAGAAAGTTCCGACGGTCGGCGTCCATTGCACAGAGACACCGGCGCTAGTTGTCAAACTATCGCTCCCAATTGTCGGACCATACGAGGTGAATGTATTCCCGGCCCCATTTACAAATCGCGCGTCCACGGAAGCACCCCGGTTAAGGTATTCGTGTTGCCATGCAACATTAAGCTCCGGTGTGACGAGGATGCTACGCCCCACTGTTTTGTTGAAACCCACTCGACCGCCGAGTCGTGATTGCAGTGATTCTTGGCTTTGTGAGTCAATGTGCAATGGCGCCAACGATCCGCTCTCGTTAAAGGAACTCGTGTCAACGCGCTTGTATTGCAAACCAAGTTGCGGACCAAAACTCCAATTGCCTTTCTGCCAATCGTACCCGCCACCAAGGAGACCGGTGAATTCTGTTCCGTCGGTGTGACCCACGGCCGGTTGTCCAAAGACAATCCGCCGAGTGTTGTAGGAATTGTACCCACCGCCCACTAAACCTTCCATATGCAGGCCCTCTTTGAACCACGTGGCGTATAAACTCACTTGGCCGTTATCCACATCCATCTTGCCGTCGTTGTCGAGGTTGCCAAGCATATCGGCGTAACCGACCATCACGCCAACGACCAACTCCTTGCCAAGTCGACGATCAATTCCGAGGGTAAAGCCACTACTGGTCAGGTGATAACCACTCGCGTTGGCATCCCCGTGCACGTTCACAAATTCACCGTTGCCTTCGACATACACCCCCCATGGATTGTCGGCCGTCGGATTGAGTGGGTCATCGGCCCGCATTGCATAGATTTGACCGGCATCGGCGGTGACGGCAATCGGTTGGAGCGATTGGCCGGGGCCGTTGGGGTCGCTCAGGCTCAGGCGGTTGGCGCTGAAGCCGTGACTACCGGAGCGAAGTTCATTAACGCGGTTAAGGAAGTTGTATCCGCGAGCATCGAGACCGGCTAGACGGATGTCGTGCATCGCGGTGAGTGTGGCCGGTGAAAGCTGATCCAACGCCGCCGGGAGTTGGTTTGTGGGGAGCGAGGAAAGATAGGCAATCAAAAGACTCAGGCGCGGGTCACTGCTGGCGCCATCCAGGTTCCGTGCTAACCCATGTTGATTGGGGGTGTGCGCCAAGGGCGAGAACAATGTTGTCGCCGACAACCAAGTAAGGTCGACATAGCCCGGTAGATAAATCAACTTCGGTTTTAAGCCGGTTGCGATTTCATTCGTGAAGGTACTAAACGTGCCGGTCACAGTGCCGGCAGTGACGATTTTTTGCGTGTCACCAATGCTAGGCGTGTAGCCGTTGGACGGCAGAATATAGAGAGTGCCATTCAGACTCGCAGCACCTACGACGCTGAGGTAGCCATACTGGTTGGTCAAGATCCCGCCAATCGCCAGTTGCAGGGTGGCGGTGAAAGTTTGGGTGTAAGTCCCGCTGACGTGAACGGCGGAGAGCGGATCAATCCGTAGCGTACCGGCGTTAACCGTCAGGTTGCCGGCATGAACCGTGCCACCGGCTAAAACATTCAGCCGGTTATTGCCGCCGTTTAATCCGATAAACAATGCACCACTATTATCCCACGTAGAGCCAGCACCGGTAACCGTGACCGTGTTGTTGCTGGAACCGCTGTTGGCGCCGATGTAGCCATTGACGCTGAACACAGCGCCACCATTGGTAATCGTCAGCGTGTTACCGGAGTTGACATACCCGATAGTCAAGTCATTGCGATTGCTCCAAATGGAGCCGGTACCGGTGACCGTCACGGCATTGTTGGAGCCGGTGGGAATAACCTCATCATCAATGAAGCCGTAAGCGTTCAATACCTTCCCGCCGTCAGCGATGGTTAACGTGTTGCGACTGCCATCAAAACCAACAAAGAGGTTGCCACTATTATTCCAGATTGAGTTCGTACCGGTAACGAGGACGGAGTTGTTATCCGCCCCGGTACTATAGCCGATGTAGCCAGTGGTGTTGAATACGGTGCCGTTAGCGGCGATGGTCAGCGTGTTGCCGGAACTGTTATTGCCGACATAGAGATCGCCGCTGTTGGTCCAGACCGAGCCGGGGCCGGTCACGGTGACGCTGTTATTGCTGGCGCTGGCGTTGTCGCCAATGTAGCCATAGTTGTTACTTACGAAACCGCCGTTGGTGACGAGCAGTGTGTTGGCGTAACCATTTTCTCCTAGATAGAGGTCATGGTTCAGCCATTTCGAGTTGGGGCCGTCTACAGTGATGGTGTTGTGACCGCCGCCAGAATTGGCGACATAGACGTCGTTATTACTGACCACGCCGCCGTTGCGAATGGTCAGAGAGTTGCCGCTACCAAGATCACCAAAGTCAATGTCGGCGTTTTGCCAGCGCGAACCGGTGCCATCCACAATGATGGTGTTGTTGCTTGCCAAGGCGGACGCACCGACAATGGCCATCGTGTTAATGACAACACCGCCATTGGTAATAATCAGCGAATTGCCAGGGCCGCCGTTACCGACGTAAAGGTAGCCGGTATTTTCCCAAACGGAGCCAGCACCGGTGACGGTGACCGTGTTGTCGCTGGCCCATCTGTTTCTACCAATGATGCCGCTGACGTTGTACACCGTGCCGCCATCGGAGATGATCATGGAGTTGCTGGCACCGGAGTTGCCGACGACGAGGTCGGTGCTGTTGCTCCAGACGGAACCGAAGCCGGTGACGAGGACGGAGTTGTTGCCGGAGCCGGCGGTGAAGCCGATGGTGCCGCAATTGCTGAATACTTTGCCGCCGTTGGAGATAATCAGGGAGTTGTTTTGGCTTTGCCAATAGCCGACGAATATGCCTTGTACCATGGTATTACTCCAGACGGAGCCGGCACCGGTGACGAGGACGGAGTTGTTGTTGGCGCCGGCAGGATTTAGGTTGCCATTATTGTCGCCGATGTAGCCGCTGGCGCTGAACACGGTACCGCTGTTGGCAATGGTCAGCGTGTTGAAAGAGCTAGCCGCGCCAATCGAGAGATAATACTGGTTCTGCCAGAGTGAGCCGGCACCAGTGACGAGGACGGCATTGCTGTTGGCACCGGCGTTGGAGCCGATTTCGGTGCCGGCGTTGGTGACAATGACGCTGCCGCCGTTGGCAATGGTCAATACATTACCGGAGCTATCTGAGCCAATGCTGAGACCACTGCTGTTATTCCAGACGGAACCAGCGCCGGTCACGGTGACGGCGTTGTTGCTGGCGCCGGTGGTGCAACCGATACTACTCGAGCCGGTGCTGTACACGGCACCACCGTTGGTGATAGTCAAACTGTTTCCAGAACCCCAGACGCCGATAAGCCCCCCGCTATTACTCCAAACTGAACCGGCGCCGGTGACGAGGACGGAATTATTGCTGGCGCTCGTGTCATTGCCGATGTAGCCGAGTAAGCTGAATACGGTGCCGCTACTGGCAATCGTCAGCGTGTTGCCGGCCCCAGAGTTACCAACGACCAGGTTACCGCTGTTATTCCAAACCGAGCCGGCACCGGTGACGAGGACGGAATTATTACTGGCGGCAGAACTATTACCCACATAGCCATGAACATTAAAAACGGCGCCGCTGTTAGCAATCGTCAGCGTGTTTCCGGAACCGATGAAGCCGATGTAGAGGTCAGAGCCGTTACTCCAAACGGAGCCGGCACCGGTGACGGTGACGGTGTTGCTCGTACCGGTGTAACCGATGAAGCCATAGCGTGTATTGAATACCGTGCCGCTATTAGAGACGACTAGCAAGCTACCAGAACCGCTAGCACCAACGTAGAGATCGCCATTGTTGTTCCAGACAGAATTGCTACCGGTGACCGTGACGGAATTATTGGTCGCGCTCGCTTGAGCCCCAATGGAGCCGTTGGCGTTGAACACGGTGCCGCCATTGCTAATCGTCAGCGTGTTACCGGAGCCAAAGTCACCAACATAGAGTTCGCTACTGTTGCTCCAAACCGAACCGGAGCCGGTCACAGTGACGGTGTTGTTGCTGGCGCCGGTGTCGAAGCCGATGAAACCGTAAGTATCAAATACTTTCCCACCGGTGGCGATGGTCAGTGTGTTGCCAGCGCTATGGCAGCCAACCTCAACAATGCCGCTGTTATTCCAGACGGAACCAGCGCCGGTCACGGTGACGGAGTTATTACTGGAGATTGCGTCCCAACCGATGTAGCCAGTGGCGTTATACACGGTGCCGCTGTTGGCAATCGTCAGCGTGCTGCCCCAACCCCATTTTCCAACGTAGAGGTCACCGGTGTTGTTCCAGACGGAGCCAGCGCCGGTCACGGTGACGGAATTACTGTGACCACCAGACCCGAAGCCAATGACGCTATCGTAGCCGTTGCCAACTATGACGGTGCCGCCATTGGTAACGGTCAGACTGTTGTAAGAACCATCCCTGCCAACGTTAAGTTCGCTGCTATTATTCCAAACCGAGCCCGCGCCGGTCACGGTGACGCTGTTGCTGTTGGCATCGGTGACAAACCCGATGAAGCCTTCGATGTTATACACCGTGCCACTATTGGCAATCGTCAATGAGTTACCGGAGCCGTAGATGCCGACAGCCAGACTACTATTGTTATTCCAGGTCGCGCCATTGACGATCACGGCATTGTTGCTGGCGGTACTCTGGCTGCCAATTACTCCGTTGAAGTTGTTGACAGTGCCACCATTGGAAATGGTCAGCGAGTTAGCGGAACCAGAGTAGCCAATATTAAGATCGCCGCTGTTGCTCCAGACGGAATCCGAACCGCTAACGGTCACGGTATTGTTACTGGCTTCCGCTTCGTAGCCGACGTAGCCGTTGACGTTGAAGACCGCACCGCTGTTGGTGATAACCAAGGTGTTGTTGATACCGTGATACCCCACGTAGAGATCGTTGCCGTTATTCCAAACCGAACCGGAGCCATTGACGTTGACGGCATTATTATTCCCATTGGAACCAATGTACCCGGTGGCGTTGTACACCGTGCCGCTATTGGCAAAAGTCAGGGAGTTACCGGAAGAGTTACTCCCGATTAACATATCGCCAGTACTCACCCATAACGAACCAGCGCCGATGACAGTGATGGTGTTGTTGGAGCCGACAAAACTAGCTGTGGCAAATACTTGGCCGCCGTTGGAAATAGTCAGCGTATTACCGTACCCACCGTTCTCACCAATATACAGATTACCAGAATTGCTCCAGACCGAACCACTACCGGTGACAGTGACCGCGTTGCTATTCTCACCGACGTTATTGCCGACGTAGCCATTGACGTTGAACACCGTGCCGCTGTTGGCAATCGTCAACGAGTTGTAAGACGCATTGGTTCCAATGTACAGGTTACCGGCGTTAATCCACGTGGAGCCGGCGCCGGTGACAATGACGGCATTGTTGCTCGCACTCACATTCGCGCCGATGTAGCCGTTGGTATTAAATACGGTGCCACCATTGGAAATAATCAAGGTGTTCGCAACTCCATGAGCGCCGACGATGAGGTCGCCGTTGTTCGTCCAAGTGGAACCCGAACCCGTTACCGTTACGAGATTGCTGGAGCTATTGAAACCGGGACCATCCACAAAACCATTGGCATCCAACACGGTTCCACCGGCGGCAATCGTGAGTCGGTTGCTGGAGCCTTGATACCCAACATAGAGATTCCCGCTATTATTCCAAACCGAGCCGGGACCGGTGACGAGGGCCGCGTTACCCTTCGCCGCGCTGTTGCTGCCGATGTAACCGGTGGCATCGTACACGGTGGCGGCATTGCTGATGATGAGCGCGTTGCCGCCGCTTAAGTTACCGATGACGAGGTCATTTTGGAAAGAATGCGTGCCGCCGTTGGCGATGAAGGTCGCATTGCCGCCGGTGTCGCCGACGACGAAGCTTGAGCCGTTGCTGACGGTGGTGCCTTGGGAGTTGATTGTGCCGCCGTTGAAGGTGATGACGCCACCGGCGTTGGTGGTGATGAGTTGCTGGACCAACACTGTGCCACCGGAGATGTTCAACTGAGCGGAGCCGCTAGCGCCGGCGGCGTTGACCGTCAGCGTGCCGTTAGTCACGGTCAACTGGCCGCCGCTGATGTTCAGGACGTTGTTGGAGGCGCCGGCAAGGGCGCTGATCGTCATATTGCCGTCGACGTTTACCGCGCCGCTGTTGGTGATGGTCAGCGTGTTGCCGGAGCCGAAAAAGCCGACATTGAGGCTGTCGCTGGTCTTCCAGACGGAGCCGGTGCCGGTGACGGTGACGGCGTTGTTATTCGCACCAGCCTGATTACCGATATAACCGTACCCGTTAAACACGGTACCGCCGTTGGTGATGGTTAGCGTGTTGCCGGAGCTAAGGTTGCCGACGTAGAGTTCGTCGCTGTTGCTCCAGACGGAGCCGGTACCGGTGACGAGGACGGCGTTGCTGTTGGCGCCATATTGTTTGCCGATGTAGCCGGCGATGTTGTAAACCGTGCCGCCGTTGGCGATGGTCAGCGTGTTGCCGGACCCGCCAGTACCGACATAGAGCAGGTCGCTATTGTTCCAGATTGAGTTCGTGCCGGTGACTGTGACGGAGTTGTTGTTGGCGCCCGCCCAAAACCCAATGTAGGCGATGGAGTTTACCACTTGGCCGCCATTGGAGATAACGAGCGAGTTGCCGGAGCCGGTCTTGCCGACGTAGAGTTCGCTGGAGTTGTTCCAGACGGAACCAGAACCGGTGACGGTGCCGGCATTGTTGTTGGCGGAAATACCGATGGAACCGATCGCGTCGAACACTTGGCCGCCATCGGCGATGGTCAGCGTGCTGCCGGACTCGCCAGTGCCGACGGACAGATTGCTGGTATTGCTCCAGACGGAGCCGGCGCCGGTGACGGTGCCGGCGTTGTTAAGGGCGTAAAAACCGATGGAACCGGAAGTGTCGAACACCTGGCCGCCATTGGCGATCGTCAGCGTGTTATTGGAACCGTACACGCCGATACTGAGGTCACCGCTACTGGTCCAGACGGAGCCGGCCCCGGTCACGGTGCCGGCGTTATTGCTGTTGGAGTTGCTGCCGATGTAGCCGTACCGGCTGAACACCGCGCCGCCGTTGGTGATGATCAGCGTGTTGCCGGAACCATACTCGCCGACGAAGAGGTCATTGGAGTTTCGCCACACGGAGTTAGTCCCAGTGACGGTGGCGGTGTTGTTGTTGGCAGTTTCACGGTAGCCGATGTAGCCATACCGGCTGAACACGCTGCCACCGTCCGCGATGGTCAGCCGGTTGCCGGAACCGCTCGCGCCGACGTAGAGATCGTAGCGGTTGGAGCACACGGAACCGGCGCCGGTGACAGTGACGGTGTTGTTGCTGGCGCAGTCGAAGTCACCGATATAGCCGTAGTTGTTGATCACGGCGCCGCCATTGGCAATGGTCAGACTGTTACCAGAGCCGTAATCGCCGACGACGAAGCCGCTGCTATTCCAGACGGAGTTACTGCCGGTCACGGTCACGGCGTTATTGATAGAGTTAGTCCGGTAGCCGATCCGGCTTAGAGAGTCGAACACGGTGCCGCCGTTGGCAATCGTCAGCGTGTTACCGGAGCCATAGTCGCCAACAAAGAGGTCGCCACTGTTGGTCCAGGTGGAGCCGGTACCGGTGACGAGGACGGCGTTGCTGTTGGCATTGGCATTGTCGCCGATGTAACCGTTGACGCTGAACACGTTGCCGGCATTGGAAATGGTCAGCGTGTTGAAGGAACCACGGGAATCGGTGCCGCCGACATATAGGGCGCTGCCGTTGCTCCAAACCGAACCGGCGCCGGTGACGAGGACGCTGTTGTTCGTGCCGTAATCGCCAATGTAGCCGTAGCCGTTGGTCACTACGCCGCCGTTAGCAATCGTCAGTGTGTTGCTGGAGCCTTTGTAGCCGACGTAGAGAGTGCCAGTGTTGTACCAAGCGGAGTTGGTGTCAGTCACCGTCACGGTATTGCTGTTGGCACCAAGCTTGTAGCCGATGTCGGCTTCGCCCGTGTTGTACACCTTGCCGGCATTGGAAATGGTCAGCGTGTTGAAGGCACCACGCGAGCCGGTGTCATAGCCACCGACATAGAGGTCGCTGCCATTACTCCAGACGGAACCGGCGCCGGTGACGAGGACGCTGTTGTTCGTGCCGTAATCGCCAATGAAGGTGTAGTTTCCGTTGGTCACCACGCCGCCGTTGGCAATTGTCAGCGTGTTACTGGAACCTGTGAGGCCGATGTAGAGCCAGCCGTTGTTGTACCAAGCCGAATTGGTACCGGTCACGGTCACCGTGTTGCTGTTGGCACCGGTGGACTGACCGATGGAGCTGCCAGTAGCACTGAACACTTTGCCAGCGTTGGAAATGGTCAGCGTGTTGAAGGCCGCAGCGGGGCCGCCGACGTAGATGTAGGCATTGCTCCAAACCGAACCTGGTCCGGTGACGAGGACGCTGTTGTTCGCGCCGGGGGAGCCAATGTAGCCGGTGCCGTTGGTCACCACGCCGCCGTTGGCAATCGTCAGCGTGTTGCTGGAACCAGATTTGCCGACGTAGAGGTCGCCGGCATTATACCAAGCGGAGTTGGTGTCGGTCACCGTCACGGTATTGCTGTTGTCACCGGCGGAGAAACCAATGTAGCTGGAGCCCACGCTGAATACTTTACCGGCATTGGAAACTGTTAGCGTGTTGAATGAACCGGCAGAAAAAAAGCTGAAGCTGCCGACGTAGAGGCTGCTGCCGTTGCTCCAAACCGAACCTGGTCCGGTGACGAGGACGCTGTTGTTCGTGCCGTAATCACCAATGACGCCGTAGCCGCCGTTGGTCACCACGCCGCCGTTGGCAATCGTCAGCGTGTTGCTGGAACCGTAGTTGCCGACGTAGAGGTTGCCGCTGTTGTACCAAGCGGAGTTGGTGTCGGTCACCAGCACCGTGTTGCTGTTGGCACCGGCATTGAATCCGATGCTACTGCCCGTGCTGAACACTTTGCCGGCATTGGAAACTATCAGCGTGTTGAAGGCACCGGCGGACCCGCCGCTGTAACTGCCGACGTAGAGGCTGCTGCCGTTGCTCCAGACGGAACCGGCGCCGGTGACGAGGGCGCTGTTGTTCGTGCCGTAATCGCCAATGTCGCCGGTGGTGTTGTTGACCACTTTACCGCCGTTGGCAATCGTCAGCGTGTTACTGGAACCGGATGCACCGACGTAGAGGCTGGTGTTGTACCAAGCGGAGTTGGTGCCGGTCACGGTCACGGTATTGCTGTTGGCACCGGCAAGGTAGCCAATGTAGCTACTGCCCACGCTGAACACCTTGCCGGCGTTGGAAATGGTCAGCGTGTTGAAGGAACCACGGGAATCGGTGCCGCCGACATATAGGGCGCTGCCGTTGCTCCAAACCGAACCGGCGCCGGTGACGAGGACGCTGTTGTTCGTGCCGTAATCGCCAATGTAGCCGGCACCGTTGGTCACCACGCCGCCGTTGGCAATCGTCAGCGTGTTGCTGGAACCAGAGTAGCCGACGTAGAGGTTGCCGCTGTTGTACCAAGCGGAGTTGGTGTCGGTCACCGTCACCGTGTTGCTGTTGGCTCCGGCACTGAAACCGATGATGCTACCGAACGCGCCACCCGTGCTGAACACCTTACCACCATTGGAAATGGTCAACGTGTTGTAGGAACCGGCAGAATCGTAGCCTCCGACGTAGAGGCTGCTACCGTTGCTCCAGATCGAACCGGCACCGGTGACGAGGGCGCTGTTGTTCATACCGAAATCGCCAATGTAGCCAGTGGTATTGGTCACCAGACCGCCGTTGGCAATCGTCAGCGTGTTGCTGGAACCTATGTAGCCGACGAAGAGATCGCCATTGTTGTACCAAGCGGAGTTGGTGTCGGTCACCAGCACCGTGTTACTGTTGGCACCGATGAGGTCGCCGATGTAGCTACTACCCACGCTGAACACTTTGCCGGCATTGGAAACTGTCAGCGTGTTGAAGGCACCACGGGACGCGCCGCTGTAACTGCCGATGTAGAGGCCGCTGCTGTTGCTCCAGACGGAACCGGCGCCGGTGACGAGGACGCTGTTGTTCGTGCCGTAGTTGCCGATAATACCGGTGCCATTGGTCACCAGACCGCCGTTGGCAATCGTCAGCGTGTTGCTGGAGCCTTTGTATCCGACGTAGAGAGTGCCGTTGTACCAAGCGGAGTTGGTGCCGGTCACCGTCACGGTGTTATTACTAGCCCCGGCGTTATAGCCGATGTAGCTCATGCCGGTGTTGAACATCGTGCCGGCGTTGGTAATGGTCACGCTGTTGCCGTAACCATCGACGCCGAGTTTCAGAGTATCACCACCGCCATTGGAGTTGTTCAAGAGCGAGTTTGTACCGGTGACCACGATGCTGTTGCTGGTGTCGCCGGCACTGGAGCCGATTTGGGAGATAATGGCGAACACCTTACCGCCGGCGGCAATGGTCAAGTTGTTACTGGAACCGCCGTAGCCAACTTCGAGGAAGAAAGCGTTACTCCAGACCGAGCCGGCACCGGTCACCAGCGCGCTGTTGTTTTTGCCGCCATTGCCGATAACGCTCCAATTGCTGCTGTTGAATACTTTGCCGCCATTGGAAATGGTCAGCGTGTTAAAGGCGCCGAAGTTGCCGACGTTGACAGCACCGCTATTACTCCAAACTGAGCCGGGGCCGGTGACGAGGACGCTGTTGTTGGTGCCATAATAGCCGATGGAGCCGCTGGAGTTGGTCACCACGCCGCCGTTGGCAATCGTCAGCGTGTTACTGGAACCGGAGTAGCCGACGTATATGTCGCCGGCATTGTACCAAGCGGAGTTGGTGCCGGTCACCGTCACGGTGTTGCTGTTGGCACCGGTGGCATAGCCGATATAGTTGGTGGTGTCGTACACTTTGCCGCCATTGGAAATGGTCAACGAATTGAAGGCACCATTGGTGCC
>CAINDI010000015.1 GCA_903847335.1 uncultured Verrucomicrobiota bacterium
CACATCTTGTTGGAAAAACCGATGGCACCGAACGCGAAAGACTGCAAACGCATCGTCGCGGCAGTGAAACGCTCCGGTGTGATGTTTGCCGTTTGCCATGTGCTGCGCTACACGACCTACACGCGCCGACTAAAGGCATTGATTGAATCTGGCGTCATCGGCGACGTGGTCAGCATTCAGCATCTTGAGCCGGTTGGCTACTGGCATCAAGCCCACTCGTTTGTGCGCGGGAACTGGCGCAACACCGCCGAATCGTCGTGCATGTTGTTGGCGAAATCCTGTCACGACATCGACTGGCTCCGGCACATTATGGCGGTGCCATGCGAAGCCGTCGCATCGTTTGGCGGACTGAAACATTTCCGGAAAGAAGCGAAACCGAAAGAAGCCGGTGACGCGCGCTATTGTCTGGATTGCGCCTACGAATCGAATTGCCCGTATTCCGCAAAGAAAATTTACCTCGGCCGATTGGAACGCGGCGAAAAAGGTTGGCCGATGGATATTGTAACCCCGGTCGTCACCACAGAAAATCTCACTGCCGCTCT
This sequence comes from uncultured Verrucomicrobiota bacterium, assembly GCA_903847335.1. Lineage (GTDB taxonomy): Bacteria > Verrucomicrobiota > Verrucomicrobiia > Palsa-1439 > Palsa-1439 > CAINDI01. The sequence goes on from CAINDI010000015.1 coordinate 543, forward strand.
CCGTCAAGGTCAGTACGGCCGGTGCGTTTACGAATGCGACAACGACGTCGTCGATCACCAAGTGGTCAACCTCCAATTCGCCGGCAACCGTTCCGCGAGTTTTACAATGACCGCGTTCAATGCTGCCGGTCACCGGCAAACCCGCGTCTTTGGCACACGCGGCTCGCTAGAAGGCGATGGCGTCGTTATCCGCCATACTGATTTCCTCACCGACACAACAAAAACAATTGACACCAACACCGCCGCGGACGGCTCGCTGCTCAGCGGTCACGGTGGCGGTGATTATGGATTAATGGATGGCTTTGTCCGAGCCATCGGAGAGAATGATCCTCTGCAAATTTTGTCCGGCCCGGACGAATCGTTGGAATCGCATTTGATGGTTTTCGCCGCCGAAGAAGCGCGCCTCAAAAATCGCGTCATCAAATTATAACCATGAAAACAATCCTCGCGTTCAGCATCGCGACCGCATTCATCTGGACAATCACAGCACTTGGCGCGCCGGCAACCGCCGTCAGTTTACGCGGTGTTTTTATCTGGTCGAACGAAGGCGGTCAGAAACACCAACTCGATGCCAAACTTACGCCCACCGGTACAAATGAATGGCACGCAGTTTGGAATTTCGACTGGAAACAACGTCCAGTGACTTTCACCGGTACCGTCAAAGGCAGTCTGCAAAATGGTCCTGTCACCGGCACGGGTGATTCAACCGATGGCCGTCGGCGTTTTACTTTTGTCGGCACTGCTAAGGATGGCGCGATTACGTTTGAGCACTACGAAGTTACGCACGGCAAAAATCGCACCGGTACCGGCGAACTGCGGACCGCCAATTAGAATTGCTCTAAAAACCGCACGTCATTCTCTGTGAACAGCCGGATGTCGGTGATGCCGTATTGAATCATCGCCAACCGCTCAATGCCGAAGCCAAACGCCCAGCCGGTATAAGCATCGTCCGGATAGCCGACGGCTTTGAACACATTCGGGTCCACCATTCCGCAGCCGGCAATTTCAATCCATTCCTTGCCGCGTGAGCGAAAGAACGGCGTGCTGAGGTCAATCTCAAAACTCGGTTCGGTATATGGGAAAAAATGCGGACGGAACCGGACTTGCGTGGCCGGGTCTAACAGCTGCTTAAAGAAAAATTCGACCGTGCCTTTGAGATCGGCAACGGTAATGTTTGTGTCCACGCACAAACCTTCGATTTGATGAAAGGTCGGGCTATGGGTGGCATCAGGATTATCGCGGCGAAAAACCCTTCCCGGTGCAACGATCCGAATCGGCGGTTTTTGTCGTAACATCGTGCGAATCTGTACCGGCGATGTATGTGTGCGCAGAAGGTACCGGCCATATTTTTCGTGCGGAGGCAAATCCACATACAGCGTGTCTTGAATGTCACGCGCCGGATGATTCGCCGGTGTGTTCAGCGCGTCGAAGCAATGCCATTCGTCCTCGATTTCTGGACCGTCCTCCACTGCGAAACCCATTCGCTGAAAAATTTCGACAGCGCGTTCGAAAATTTGCGTGAGCGGGTGTTGATGGCCGAGGTGGTGCCGGCGGCCGGGTAAGGTGGTGTCAATCGCTGGACCGGTGGTGACGACTTTAGCTTCGAGTTCTTCGCGTTTGCCGGCAATGGCGGCGGTGAGAGCGGTTTTGACTTCGTTGGCGAGTTTGCCGATGACTGGCTTTTGGTCTTTCGGAAGTGTGCCCAGTTTTTCAAGGAGGCCGGTCAACGAACCTTGCCGGCCGAGGTATTGGCCTTTGAGTTGGTCGAGTGCCGGTAAATCGGCACAGCCGGCAATGGCGGCGACACCTTCGGCGCGGAGCGCATGAAATTGTTGCTCAAGTTCAGTCATAGCAGAAACACGGTAGCGAAACTGGTGCCGGCAGGCAAGCCTTGACTCGGGTGCCGGGCTATGGCAGAAAGCCTGCAACGTTTACGGAGAAAATTATGATGCCAGTCAAATTTGGAATTATCGGTTGCGGTGCCATTGCTCAACGCCGGCACATCCCAGAACTCGCCGGCAATCCTGACGCCAAAGTCGTAGCACTTTGTGATCCGGTACCCGGACGCGCAGCGGAATTAGCAAAAAAATTTGGCGGCCAACCATTCACTTGCCACAAAGAAATGCTCGCGGAAGCTGACCTCGACGCCGTGGTGGTGTGCGGGCCGAATTGGCTGCATGCTTCGCAAACGTTGGACGCACTGAAGGCTGGCAAGCATGTGTTGGTAGAGAAACCGATGGCTTGTACTCGCGCCGAGGCGAAGGCAATGATTGCCGCCGCCAAAAAGGCCGGTAAGTTTTTGATGGTGGGGCAAAATCAGCGGTTGATGTCAGCACACCAAAAGGCAAAACAGATTCTCAAGACCGGTGTACTCGGCAAAGTCTTGACGTTCCGCACATCGTTCAAACATCCCGGCCCGGATGGCTGGTCGGTGGACGGCGCGAAAAGTTGGTTTTTCAGAAAAAACGAAGCGGTAATGGGCGTCACCGGCGATCTCGGTGTCCACAAAGCTGATTTGATGCGCTGGTTGCTCGGACAAGAATTTACCTCGGTGTCAGCGGTAATCACTGCTCTCGATAAACGCACTCCGGACGGAAAAATATTACAACTGGATGATAATGCATATCTGTTATTGAAGACCACCGGTGGCATTGTCGGGAGCGTGGAAATTTCTTGGACCAATTACGGCATGGAAGACAACATGACCGTGATCTACTGCCAAAAAGGCGTCATGTACTTGGGCACCGATCGCGAATACGGAGTCATCGTCCAATACAGGAACGGCAACAAGGAACTCCATAAAGTTGGTGAGATGTCAACCAACACCAAACAAGTCGGTAGTGGTGTCTCGACCGCGTTTACCCGCTCCATTCTCGCCGGCAAAAAACCGGAAATCGACGGCATGGAAGGCTATCGGTCGTTGGATGTAATTTTGACCGCGATGGAATCTGCCAAAGCCGGTAAGACGCTTAAAATCGCAAATTAATCCGCGAGCCTGACCAACTCGCCAGTCATGAGAAAAAACAATAACTGTTCCGCAACCGCAATACCGGCGACTTGCCGGAGCGCATCCACATAGGCTTGCATTTGCTTCCGGTACCGTTCGACATCCGGCTGCGCGTCGGTTTTATAATCTACCAACACCCACCGGTCCCCTTCCCGGAACAATAAATCAATTTTTCCTTCCATCGCACCGGCGACGAACGGCAACTCCCGGTAAACCTCTTCCGCTTTCGCAACTCGCTTGAACAATTCTGATTTCAGCGCTTGTTCAACCAACTTACAAACCTCGTCCGGTAACCCGCTCGCGTCCATTCGTTCCAACGCTTCATGAACCACCACACCGAATTCCATCGCCGCCGCTCGCACACCACCGATTTCCTCCTCCTCCAGTTCCGCTTCGTGCGCCAGCTTCGATGGACTCACTCGAACCGCCGGCACCACTGCCCGCGCCAGTAATACCGTCCGCGCCGCCAACCACTCGCGCCGGCGCGCAATTTCCTTCACGCCTTTCGCGTTCGGATCCAACTCGACCTGCAACGGCGGTAGTGCCGTTGGCTTCGCGTCCAACTCCGCGACGTTCACATCCCTCATCAATTCCGCCGGAACATTTTTTAAGCCCGGTTCCAAGTGCCGACTGCGCCCCGGTTTCTTCTCCGGCATGAACCACGGCAACACCAGCAACTCCTTCGCCCGCGTCGCCGCCACGTACAGCAGCCGGATTGTTTCCGCGTCGTCACGTTGCGTCTGACGCTCATTCGCCGACTCGAATCCAGCTGTCTTAAACTTTCCGAACCGCAGTTGATCCGACAACAGACTTGCGCCGCGATCCTGCGACTCACCGCAGAGATCCGCCATCACCACCACCGGAAACTCCAAACCCTTCGCGCGGTGCACCGTCATCACCCGCACCACGTCATCGCCTTCTTCCGTTGACGGCGACGGCTCTTCCTCAAACTCATCGAGCACGCTCCTCCGTAAGCGCCGGGCAAACGCACACAACGACCGCAATCCCGCCGCTTCCAGCGCCCGCGCCAATTCCAGCGCCTTCAACAAGTTCAGTACGCACGATTCGCCGTCCGGCTTCGTTGCAAACACCTCGCACATCTTCGTCGCCGTCATCGCCTCTTCAACAAATCCCGCCACAGAAAACTCGTGCCGGCGCTCGTGCAATTTTCGGAGCAGCGCCGGGGATTCGAGTTTACCGGTGACCAGTTCGTCGTCCGTCCAACCGAACACCGGTGACCGCAACACCGCAACAAGGCTCAGCTTATCCGCCGGGTTGTCGAGGTAACAGAGCAACGACGCCAGTGTCTGGATTTCCTGGCGCACGTAAAAATCTTTACCGCCGATGACCCGGTACGGCACTTCGTACCGGCGCAGCGCATCGAGGAATATCTCCTGCGCCGTCGTCGTGCAGAACAACACCGCCATCTTGTTCCAATCATAATCGCCATGCAGACGCTTCAGACATTTGGCGACGGCCTCCGCCTCCAGCGGCCGCACATCTTTCTTCGCCTTCAAATCTTTCGCCTCCGGCAACAGCCGCCAAACCGCTGGCTCACTCGCCGCATTCTTCGGTGCGGCTTCCAGCGCGACGTAATCCGGCTGAAAATCGCTCCGGAACAGCACCGGAGCAAAAACCTTGTTCACCCAGTCAAGCAAAGTCGAGTGCGAACGAAAGTTTGTCTGAATCGTCAGCTTGTTTTTCTTCGCGGCAACAGCTTGGTACAACTCGATGTCGGCGCCGCGAAACGCATAAATGGATTGCTTCGGATCGCCAACAAGGAACAGCTTACCCGGCGTTCCGCCGTCGAGCATTTCGACAATCTCGACTTGCACCGGGTCGGTGTCCTGAAATTCGTCCACGAGAATGTGACGGAACCGGCGCTGCAAATCCTCGCGCACATCGACGTGTTGTTTCAGTAGGTCGCGAGACTTCGACAGCAGATCGTCGAAATCCAGCAGCACTCGCTCCCGTTTCATCTTGTCGTAGTGCTCGACAAATCCGCGCAGCCAAGCCAGCGCATCACGCAACAACGCGTCAGCCAGTCCGCCGCGAAGTTTTTCAATTTGCTCGCCGAGTTTCTTCGCCTCGTCGAACAACTCGTGCGGTTTCCATTTCTGTCCCTTCAATTCCGTCCGCAACGGCGACGCCGTCAGCACGAGTGACTCCGCTTCCCACGCCGCCACGCCTTCGCATTGCGCCAGCCGGTCAACCCAGTCCACAATGCACTTCGCAAATTCGTCGTCGGCATTTGCTTTGGCGCGCAACATCTCAATCTCGCCGACATACCGCACAATCTCCGACAGCGCCGCCGGTTTCTTCGCCGGAGTCACTGCATTAAGTTTGTGCCGCTCTTCGACAACGAGTTTTGCCAGCGACCACAACTGCTCCGGCGTCACGCCGACCGCCAGCAACCGGCGCAACGGCGAACGTTCCTCCGGAGTCTTTGCCGCTTCGCGCGCAAACCAGTCGACCCACGCCTCCTCGCGGAGCAAGTCGGCTTGCAACGCATCAGCGACTTGGAATTGTGGGTCGACGCCCGCCTCGACCGGCCGTTCTTTCAATAGCCACGCGCAAAACGAATGAATCGTCGAAATCTGTGCGCGCTCCAAATCGGCAAGGCTCGCGTCGTTGAGTTTTATCCGAAGCCGCTCCTTCAATTCGCCGGCGGCTTTCTCGGTGAAAGTGATGGCAGCAATTTCAGTGAGTCGGACACCGGCACCGATGGCGGCAAGAATGCGACCCACAAGCAATGTTGTTTTTCCCGTGCCGGCAGCAGCCTCGACGAGATAGGTCGTCGCGAGGTCGTTGGCGGCGAGGTCGCGGGCGCGTTGGTCAAGGAGGCCGCTCATTCAATCTCCTTCACCGCGAGAAATGGCGCGAGCCGTTTGTCTTCGATTTTCCGTTCGGCAAGTTGTTCGATGCCGTTGCCGCAAATCGAACGGTAATCGCAGTAGGCGCATTTGTTGTGACCGGTGTATTGCGGAAATTCACCAGCGCGCAGCATTGCGGAAAATGTTTTCAGAATTTTTTCAAGGTCACCGGCGCGGTTCTGGAGCGCCTCGCCACTAAAACTGACGTACTTGCCACTACTGAGATAAGCATACTCGCTGGAGACGACTTCGAGGCCGAGCGCACGTTCCGCAGCGAGCGCGTACAGCGGCAACTGCAACGCCTCGCCGCCATCGAAGGCGTCATCCTTCTTGTGATATAGCTTGCCGGTTTTGTAGTCGATGATCCGGGCGCGCTTACCGGACAAATCAACGCGGTCGATTCGTCCACGCAACGTCAATCCCAACACCGGCGTCGGGCCAAATGTTTTTTCAAATTCGCGTGGCACGAGGTCATCGGCGCGTACGATTTCGAAGTCGAGAAACTTCAAGAGGTCGCGCAATAGCGATGCACGACGCAATGACCAGACAACCGGTAGACCGGTGACACCATCGCGCTCAAACTCGTCGAGGCGTTTCTCTGTCAACTCGCGAAGCTGCCGGCGGTAGGTCTCGCGCTGTTTTGGTTGGAGAGGTAGCGATGTCTGCTTGTAGAACGCTTCGAGAATATCGTGGACAGCAGAGCCGATCTCGCCGGCGTCGGCGCTCCAGATGTGCTCGGGTTCTTCCCATC
>CAINDI010000016.1 GCA_903847335.1 uncultured Verrucomicrobiota bacterium
CCGCAAACGCGCTCACCAGGAAAATCAAAAACGACAGCCACATGTGCGGGTAACAAACAAACGGCAAATGCCCCGCCTGGTATTCCACCACCTTGCCCAAGTTCAGCGAACCCACTTGCATGAACACCGGCACCACGCTCAGTCCCAAACACACCTCATACGAAATCATCTGCGCGCTCGACCGGATCCCGCCGAGGAACGGATACTTCGAGTTACTCGCCCACCCCGCCAACACAATCCCGTACACCGACAACGCCGCAAACGCGAACGGGAACATGATCCCGATGTTCAAGTCCGCGATCACACACTTCACATCGCGCCCGAGGATCGGCAGGTTGCTCCCCCACGGTACGACTCCGATATTGATCAACGCCGGGATCATCACCAACATCGGCCCGATCGTGTACAACACCTTATTCACGTGGTGCGGCAACACGTCCTCCTTCAAAATCAGTTTCACGCCGTCCGCCAGCGGCTGCAACAGCCCGAACGGCCCGACCCGGTTCGGCCCAAACCGGTCCTGCATCCAAGCGCACACCCACCGCTCCAGCATCACCGTGTACGCCACAATCCCCATCATCACGCTGATGACCGCGACAATCTTCACGAAGGAGATGATGACAAACTCCGTCACAGCTTCACCTCCACGCCCTGATCGGTAATCTTCGACAAATTCAAACCCGCCAGCGCCGGCAACGTCCGCGCCATGTCGGCGAACACATCCTCAATCGCCGAATAATTCGCCACGCCTAACTCGCCGAGCAACGCCGCCAAAATTTCCCAATCCGCCCGTGCATGCCCTACCGTCGGAATCGCTGCGTTCAACCGCTGGATGCGCCCCTTCGCGTTGATGAACGTCCCGCGCTTCTCCGCAAACGTCGTCCCCGGCAACACATAGTGCGCCGCCTCCGTCGCCCGCGTCGGCAAAATATCAATCACCACCAGCAATTCCAATTTCGCCAGCAACTCCGGCTCGATCGCATCCTCGCCCAGCACAATCAACGTTTTGACCGTCCCCGCCTTGATGCCGGCCGCGATCTTTGCGATGTCGTCGCCAAACCCGGTCAACTTCGCCCCCGCCATGTTCGGCGTCCGGTCGGCGTTCAGCAAAAACTTGTCGCCTTCACCGGAATGCGGCACGACCGCCCGCAACTCCGTGCCGAACTTCGCCAGCAGGAACAACTCCTCCGTCGTCGCCCGCGCCGACCCAATCACCGCCACGCCCTTCGCGCCGCGCAACTTGTCCGCCACCTGCCGGATCGCGTCCGGCCAAGTGACCGCTTCGCCACCGGCCGTCGGCGTCGTCAACCGGCGCGGATCATTGACGAACTTGAAGTTCAACCGGCCGTGGTCGCACATCCAACAAGCATTGACCGCCTCGTTATCGCGCGGCGTCTGCCGGTAGACGATGCCTTCTCGCGACCAGAGCACCGTGTTGCAGCCGGTCGCGCAATTCGGGCAGACCGACTTCGTCTCCTTCAAGAACCAGACGCGTTGCTGGAACCGGAAATCATTCGACGTCAGTGCCCCGACCGGGCAGATGTCCACGATGTTCAAATCGTAATTCGTCTTCGGCTCGTTACCGGGATAGCAAGTCAACGTCGAGTAACTGCCGCGGTTCACGAACCCGAGGCAATCCTGCCCTGCCACATCGCGCATAAACCGAATGCACCGCGAACACAAAATGCACCGCTCGTCATCCAGCGTTATCTTCGCATTTAGCGCCGTCATCTTCGGCTTGTGCACCTTCTCCTCGACAAACCGGCTCTCCCCTTTGCCGTAATCCACCGAAAACTCCTGCAACCGGCACTCGCCCGCCTGGTCGCAGATCGGGCAGTCGAGCGGATGATTGATCAGCAGAAACTCCATCACCCCTTCGCGCGCCTTGACCACCTTCGGCGATTTCGTCAAAACCACCATGCCTTCCGCCACTGGCGTGTTGCACCCGATGCTCAACTTCGGCGCGAACATGATCACCGGTTTCCCATCCGGCCCGACTTCCGGTTTCTTGTCCGCCCCCAGCTTCGGCATCCCGGTATCGACGAGACACATCCGGCAGTTACCGGAAATGGCCAACTTCGGATGATAGCAATAATGCGGCACTTCAATGCCCGCCAATTTCGCCGCCTCGATCAGGTTCATCCCCTTCGGCGCGACGACCTCCTTGCCATCAACCGTCAGTTTGACTGTCTCTGCCATCAAATCCTTTTCCTCGTTCGCACGCGATACACCGCTCCGCGTTCGCGAACATGAAATCCAATCTGCTTCCGCGGCGTTTCCACCGGCGTCATGAGTTGGCGAATCGCCTCGAAGACGACCTTGAACTGGGCATCATACTTCTGCTCCAGTTCTTCGAGCTTACGAACCAGTTCACGGTGACCGGTAAGCGCATCGCGCATGTTCACGAATGCCCGGACGACGAACAGGCTCATTTGCACAGCTTGCGGACTGTTCAAAACCGTGGCCGCCATGATCGCGCCGTGTTCGGTGAACGCATGTGGGAGATATTTTAAGTGCTGACCACGCTTTAAGGTCGCAAATTGCGACCTTAAACGATGCCATGTATCCGCTTCTTCCTTGGCAAGTTGAAACATGAAGTCCACAGGAAAACGTTCGGCGTTGCGTTTGACGGCTTCATTGAGGCGTTTGGTTGTGACTCCGTAAATCCGCGCCAAGTCAGCATCGACGATCACTTTCAGTCCGCGCACCTCAAAGATGCACGACTGAACCTGCGCAATGGAAATCATGGCGTGCTCAGTGACCATGACCGCCTCCATTCTTCTTGCATGTCCCTTCAAACTCGCCCCGGTACTTCGTCACGAACGCCTTCACCGGCCACGCCGCCGCCTCGCCGAGCGGGCAGATCGTCTTGCCGTCGATGTTGTCGGCGACTTCGTAAAGCATGTCCACGTCTTGCGGCCGACCGTGGCCCGCATGCATCCGGTGGAGCATCTTCTCCATCCAAAGCGTGCCTTCCCGGCACGGCGTGCACTGACCACAGCTTTCATGGGCGTAGAACTGCGCCAGGTTCAACGTCGCTTCGACGATGTCGACCGAGTCATCGAGCACAATCACCCCACCGCTCCCGGCCATCGTGCCGGCTTTGCGGAGACTTTCAAAATCCAACGCCACATCAATCTGGTCCGCCTTCAACACCGGCATCGAGCTCCCGCCGGGAATCACGCCCTTCAACGTCTTGCCATCCTTCAACCCGCCGCAGACGTCGAAGATGAGCTGTCGCATCGTCAGCTTGCCCATTTCGAACTCGTAGTAACCGGGCCGCACGACCGGCCCGCTCACGCCCAGAATCTTAGTGCCGGTCGAGCCGGGCATGCCCATCGACTTGAACCATGCCGCACCGTTCTTCAGGATGAGTGGCACGTTCGCCAACGTCTCGACGTTGTTCACCACCGTCGGGCAACCGAACAACCCGACCACCGCCGGGAACGGCGGTTTGATGCGCGGGTACGCCCGTTTGCCTTCGAGCGACTCGATCAGCCCGGTCTCCTCGCCGCAAATGTACGCTCCGGCACCACGGTGCACGTAAATTTCGATGCCCTTACCGACATATCCCTTGGCGCGGGCTTCTTCGATGGCATTCAGGAGAATCTTCGCGCCTTGCGGCATCTCACCGCGAATGTAGATGTAAGCGACCTTCGCGCCGACGGCGTAACAAGAAATGATGATGCCTTCGATGAGCAGGTGCGGATCGTACTGCATGATCTGCCGGTCCTTGAACGTCCCGGGCTCGCTCTCGTCCGCGTTGCAGATCAGATACACCGGTTTACCGGTGCCTTTGGCGAGGAAGCTCCACTTCATCCCGCACGGGAACCCGGCACCGCCGCGCCCGCGGATCTCGCTATTTTTGACTTCGTTGATAATCTCTTCCGGTTTCAACCCCAGCGCCTTGCGCAGCGCCGTGTAACCACCGGCTTGTTCGTAGTCCGCAATCGAGCCGGTATAGCCGGGTTTGGTGAGATTGGCCAACAACACCCGTTTTTCGAGCGGATGCGGCGCGAGCGGCGCCGGTAACGACTGCGCGTCGATCTTACCGGTGGTGCGAATGCGGTCAAGAATCGTGTCGAGCTTTTCCGGTGTGACGCGCTCGAACGTCTCATCATTAATCATCATCGCCGGACCGGAACCACAAAGCGCCAGACATTCCACAGTTGAAATTGTAAACAAGCCATCCGCTGTCGTTTGCTCTAGTTCGACGCCAAGCTTCTTTCTCAAATGTCCAAGCAATCCACCACAACCTGACAAATCACACGGTAGCGTCCGGCAGACTTTGATATGGAACTTGCCGCGCGGTTTCTGCGTGAACATCGGGTAGAACGTGACGACTTCCCAGACGTTAATCGGCTGGAGATCGAGCTTCGCGGCCATCCACTTGACCTGCTCTTCGCCGAGGCAACCAAAATGGTCCTGCAACAGATGACAGAGCCACAGCACTGCCGCCCGCTTTTTATCCGGCGGATAATGCGTGATGATCTCGTCGATGTGACGATCGAGTTCAGCCGGTATCGTCATCGGTCACACTCTCCCATCACGAAATCGAGGCTGCCGAGGATGGCGACCATGTCGGCAATCATGTGGCCCTTCGACAGCAACGGCACGAGTTGCAAATTCACAAAACTTGGCGCACGAATCTTCAGCCGGTGCGGCGTGCCGCCACCCTTGCTGACGATATAGAAACCAAGTTCGCCCTTCGGATTTTCCGCACCAAAATAAACCTCGCCGGCGGGCGCGTTGATGCCTTGCGTGACGTTAATGAAGTGGTGAATCAACTCCTCCATCTTCGTCAGCACCGCCTTCTTCTCCGGCAACACAATCTTCGCCTCCGGCGCATTCCACTCGCCACCGGGCAGGTTGTCGAGTGCCTGCTGGATAATGCGGATACTCTGCCGCATCTCTTCCATGCGCACAAGATACCGGTCCATGCAGTCGCCGACGGTGCCGGTCGGAATATCGAACTGGAAATTCTCATAGCCACCGTAAGGAAACGCCTTGCGCACGTCGTACTCGACGCCGCTGCCGCGCAGGATCGGCCCGGTCGCGCCAAAATCAATCGCGTCTTCCTTCGACAACACCGCAACCTCGCGGTTGCGCTCGACGAAAATTTTGTTGCGCGTCAACAGCTTGTCCGTCTCATCAATCGTCGCCGGTAACTCATTGATGAACTTCCGGCACATCGGCAAAAACTCCGCCGGCATGTCGTTCGCCAGCCCGCCGATGCGCGTGTAGCTCGTCGTGAACCGCGCGCCGCAGATGCACTCGGCGAGGTCGTAAATTTTTTCGCGTTCCTTGAACGTGTAGAGGAACACCGTCAACGCGCCCAAGTCCATGCTCATCGCGCCGATGCCGAGCAAATGCGAACTGATCCGCGCCAGCTCCGCACAGATGACGCGGATATATTTGCAACGTAGCGGCACGTCGATGCCGCAAAGTTTTTCGACCGCGTAAGCGTACGCGACGTTGTTCGCGAGCGGCGCAAGATAATCGAGCCGGTCGGTGTATGGGATGAACTGCGTCCAGGTCATGTTCTCGGCAATCTTCTCGTCACCACGATGCAGGTAACCGACTTCCGGCCAGCAGTTCGTGATTTCCTCACCGTCGAGTTCGAGCACCAACCGGAATACGCCGTGCGTGCTCGGATGCTGCGGCCCCATGTTGAGGATCATCCGTTCGCCGCTCAACTCGCCTTCAAGCGCCGCCTGCGCGCGCGCGGCGGAGTCAATTAACTCCATCTCGTGAATCGTCGCCACGTCAGCTCGACCCTTTCTTTTCAAACCGTTCCGCTGCCGTATCATTCTGGCGTGGCTCGCGTTTCGCGGAAGTTGCCGCGCCGGGGGCGGTCACAAACGGTCCACCGTGCATCGCCGCCGAATTAACCTTACCAGCATCCACTGCCGTCTCCGGTAGCTCCGCCGGCAGACCAGCGAGCGGGAAATCTTTTCGCAACGGGTGATATGGATAACCGTCCCACATCAAAATCCGTTTCAGATTCGGGTGATTGCGAAATCGAATGCCAAACATGTCGAAGGCTTCGCGCTCGTGCCAATCCGCCGTGCGCCAAACGCCGGTGACACTATCCACAAGCAGGTCATCTTCCGAAATTGAAATTTTGAGACGGAGATGACTACGATTCGCAAGCGAACAAAGTTCGTACACAACTTCAAAACGCGGATCCGTCCCGTAATTATCCACGCCGGACAAATCCACGAGCATGTCAAAACCACAATCCGCTTTCAGATACCGGCACGCTTCAACAATTTGAGTGCGGTCAATACCGACTGTGGTTTCGCCGCGAAATTCCACCGGCTCACCAATCCGGCCCGGCAACTTTTCGATGACAGTCGCCAGTGTCATGCCTTCCCTTTCGGCGCGTAATCGCCACGAATAATAATCGGGCCGCGCGGCTGTCCATACGTCGGCGCGGAACGCTCAGAAGATTTCATCCCTTTGATGGCGGCTTCCTGCTGGATTTGATTTTGCAACGCCATTAACCCTTCCAGCACCGCCTCCGGTCGCGGCGGGCAACCAGAAATGTAAACATCCACCGGTAGAAATCTGTCCACGCCTTGCACCACCGCATAGCTCCGGTACATACCGCCGGTGCTGGCACAAGCGCCCATTGCCATACAATATTTCGGCTGCGCCATCTGATCCCAGACACGCCTAACGACACCGGCCATTTTGTAAACACAGGTACCGGCGACAATCATCAAATCGGATTGCCGGGGAGAAAACCGCATTACTTCTGCACCGAACCGCGCAATATCAAACCGGCTCGCGCCAACTGCCATCAATTCAATTCCGCAACAAGCCAAGCCCATTGGCAGTGGCCAGACGGAATTTTTCCGCATCCAATCCACCGCCGCATCGACGCGAGTGATGATGATATCGCGGCTTTCGACTTTTTGGTCGAAGCCCAACTCGACGCGTTCACTCATGCGCGTTCCTTCTTCGGCGCCCAATCGAGCGCGCCTTTCTTCCAGCAATAAATGTGACCGACTTCAAGGATGAGAAGGAAAACTGCGCCACCGGCCAACATTCGCCAGCCGATTTCGCCAAGCATTTGCCGGTACACCGCCGCCCAGCCAAGAAAGAAAACCACTTCGACATCGAGGAGAATGAAGAGCATCGCGATGAGATAAAATTTTACGCTGAACCGCGCATTGGAATCTGTAATCGCCGGCATCCCGCACTCGTAGGCGCTATCCTTAATCGCGCTGTGCGTTCGTTTTTTACCGAGTAAAAACGGCAGCATTAACATGCTGGCAGCTATCCCGACTGCCACCAATATCAATAATCCGACTGCGACAAATTGTTGTAATTCGTTATCCATGCCAAAACTGCACTCGCCCCAATTGACGTGGCAACCTATCAAATCCGACTTTGCATTCAAGTGTTATTTATACTTTTGTCCGGCCCAGCCTACCGGTACTGTGTCTCCATGGATGGTAATCCAAAATTAATCACCGCCATTCGCCGCGAAATCGCCACCGCCGGCGGACAAATCACCTTTGCGCGGTTCATGGAATTGGCGCTCTACCATCCACAATTCGGCTACTACCGGAACGGAGCCGCGCGCATCGGACGAGACGGCGATTTTTTCACCAGCGTCAGCGTCGGACCGGTCTTCGGAAGAATTTTGGCTCAGCAGTTCCGGCAATGGAATGCACCGGTCTTCGAGTTTGGTGGTCGGCACGGCCAACTCCGGCAAGACGTTCTCGCCGGTGCGCCGGAGTTGGATTACCGAGTCATCGAGGTTGGCGACGCCGTACCGGAACAAATTACCGGCACCGTTTTCTCTAACGAACTCCTCGATGCTCTACCGGTACATCGGTTATGCGGCGATCAAGAAATTTATGTCACCGGCGATTTCACGGAAACGCTGGGGCCGTTGTCGGATTCCCGGTTGCCACGCTTACCGGCGAGTTACCGGTCGGAAATCAATTTGCGCGCGCTCGACTGGCTGACGGACATCGCGCGTCGGTTGACACACGGGTACGTGCTGACGATTGATTATGGATTTGAACGTGCCGAATATTTTTCACCGCAGCACGCCGCCGGTCATCTCCAGTGTTATTACCGGCACACAAAATCCGGCAATCCTTATGAACACATCGGCGAGCAAGACATCACGGCGCATGTAGATTTCACGGCGTTGATTGAACACGGCCGGACTATTGGTTTGGAGCCGGTACTATTCACCGACCAAGCGCATTACCTCTTAAAAGCCGGTGAAGCGGAGATTGCGGAAATCGTGGCGCGCGACGCCGGGAAGTTAAGCCGCGAACGAAATGCGCTTCATCAATTGCTCCACTCGACGATGGGAACAGCGTTCCGGGTGCTGATTCAGCGAAAACAGTAGGCGTTGCTTTTTCCGGTAACGGCTTTAGACTGCGTTGCACTGCCGTGAAACAGATACATCATCGAATGATTGTGACCATCGGCTTTTGGCTGGCGGTGGCAATTTTGATTGGCATCGGCTTGGCGACGCACGAGAGCACGGTGCAGTTGTTGACCACCAGCAGCCGCGTGGATCGCGCCCGGCAAGTCACGGAGAATCTGCATCGAATCCGATTCGCTCTTCAAGACGCGGAACAACACACCCGCGAACTGATTACGACGGACGACATGACCCACCAAAAAAAACGCTTACTTGCCGCTGCGCAGGTAAATGGCGCATTCAATCGACTACGCAAATCCGCCACCGACTGGCCGGCGCAAGGTCAAGACCTCGCCGCGTTGGAGATTCTCGCCGGCGACCGACTGCGACTCCTCGATGAGGTGGTGCAACTGCGAAACACGCAAGATCGCGCCACCGCGATTCAATTTCTCGACATCGACCGCAACCGGGCATTGGTGAGTCAGATTGATGATTCGATTTACAAATTGCTAGAATCAGAACGTCAAGCTTTGATCCTCCGGGATGATGAATTAAAAGCGAAGGCTTATTTTTCGATTGAGTTATTTGCGCTCGGCTGTTTCGTGAGTTTGGGAATTTTGTCCGGCGTTTTTCTGTACCTCAACACCCAAATCACCGCGCGCCGCGCCGCCGAAACCGAGCTAGCCAAAGAGAAACTCCTCCTCGAAAAACACGTGGATGAACGAACCGCTGAGTTAAGCGCGACTAATGTGCAGTTAGTCGCAGAAGCCGAAAACCGTCGGCACACCGAAAAGGCTTTGCAGGTTTTGTCAGGCCAATTACTTCAACTCCAAGACCAAGAGCGCCGGCACATCGCTCGCGAACTTCACGATGTCACCGCGCAAAATCTTTCCGCGATTACACTCAACCTCGCCCGCGTCGAAACTTTCCTTGCCGGTACCGATCAACGCGCCACGCAAGTCATCACCGACTCCGTGCAACTCGCCGAGGAATGTCTCCGCGAAATTCGCACGCTCGCTTACGTTTTACATCCGCCCATGCTCGACGAGTACGGCTTGCCGCGCGCTTTGGAATGGTATCTCGAAGGTTTTCGCAAACGCAGCGACATTAAGGTTGAACTGACTGTCGCACCGGATGTCGGTCGCCTACCGGCGGACACGGAAACGGCATTATTCCGTATTGTGCAGGAAAGTCTGACCAATATTCGCCGGCACTCCGGCAGCCAAACCGCATCAATCAACTTGATGCGCGCCACCGGAGTCGTCACACTCTTAATTCAGGACAGCGGCCACGGTTTTCGCGAGCCACTCGCCGCCGGTCAACCACCGGCGCAAATCAACCTGGGTGTTGGAGTCACCGGGATGCACGAACGCCTCCGGCAACTCGGCGGCGAATTACAAATCGAATCCAGCCCCACCGGCACGACGGTGCGCGCCGTGGTGCCAACCACCGGAGAAAAATTATGACCCGAATCCTACTCGCCGATGACCACGATATTATCCGTCGCGGTTTGAAAGAATTGCTGGAGACGCACGCCGACTGGGAAGTCGTCGGCGAAGCCAGCACCGGCCGGCAAGCCGTCGAACTCGCCGGCAAACTTCATCCCGACATTGCCATTCTTGATTTGACCATGCCGGAGCTAAACGGCCTCGAAGCGACCCGGCAAATCAAAAAGATTTTACCCAAAACCGCCGTCCTCATCTTCACGATGCACGAAAACGAAAACTTGATTCGCGATGTCCTTACCGCCGGTGCCCTCGGCTACGTTTTGAAATCCGATGCCGCCCGGCATCTCACCAACGCCGTTGAGTCCCTGATTCAACATAAACCATTTTTCAGCGCGAAAGTTTCGGAAGCCGTACTTGACGGGTATTTGAAAGGTGGACCGAAAGAGTCCGGCACCACCGAACCGCTCTCGCCACGCGAACGCGAAATTGTCCAATTACTCGCCGAAGGCAAGAGCAACAAAGAAGTCGCCGACGTGCTCGGCATCAGCACGAAAACAATTGAGACGCACCGCGCCACAATCATGCGGAAACTAGAATTGAAATCGTTCGCCGAAATGGTCCGGTACGCCGTGCGCAATAATATCATCCAGCCATAAACCGGACCGTTAGAGCTCAACTCCACTGGTAATTTCAAACTACGCTTGACTTGCTTCTCAACACACCTTAAAAGCGCAGGGAAATATTTGCGACTTTGGGCGATGAAAGTGGAAGCAGGCGTGTAACTTCTAGTTGGCTGAGGGTTATATTCCAATTCGAAATCATCGCTCATAGCTTTTATTGGATCCGTAGCTCAATTGGCTAGAGCAGCTGACTCTTAATCAGCGGGTTGACGGTTCAAGTCCGTCCGGATCCACCAATTTCCTTAGCAAAATCGCAGATTTGCTTTTTAGAAAGCTCCAAAAAACGTCCGAGGTAGCCAAAAAGGTAGCCAATTTTAAAACGAAAAATGGCCACTCTTGAGGTCATACAGGAAAGAATTAAGTTAGCAAATTTCTGATGGTTCGTGGCGAAAGTGGATCCGTTGGGCTTGCCGCACTAAATGCTCTGCTCGCACATCATCCAACAGCACGACCAGGATTTATGTGGTAAATCAATCTGCCACTGTTCGACTCCAGCTGGATACTGCAACCAATCAAACTCACTATGTGACAATCACTGATGCGGCGGGCAAGTCATAAGTCCAGACATGCTCCTTGGACTCAGGTCGTAGGCGCACGCAGGAACCATCATTTAACCACAACCGGCCACGCTTCGGTTGTTTCTGCGGTACTTTCAAGCCTGCCGGCCGCCACAACCGTTCGACTCGCTTGTGGTTGACTCGCCAGCCGTCTCGGCGCAGCAAGATGGTGATGCGCCGATAGCCATAGCGTCCGTAGCGGGTCGCTAACTCAACCATGCGCTCCACTAACCGTGGTTCATCATTCGGCACCACTCGCGGCCGCCGCTGCGTAGCGCGTGGTTGCCCTAACACTTGGCACGCCCGACGTTCAGAGACTAACTCACGGCCGAGAATCTCACGGACCCGCGCCACCGCGTGCCGTCGCTTGGTCGGGCTTAGGCGTTTCCTTGGTTGGCTTCCTTCAGAATCGCGTTATCCAACGCCAAGTCGGCCACCAACTTCTTGAGCCGGGTATTCTCCTGCTCCAGATGCTTCAACCGCCGCGCTTGATCCAGACGCATGCCGCCGTATTCTTGGCGCCACCGATAATAAGTACTGTCGGTAATGCCAAGCTGTTTGCAAACTAAGGGCACCGACAACCCACGCCCCAGTTCTACTTTCGCTTCCCGAAGCTTACTGATGATCTGCTCCGGCTTGTAATGCTGCTTGGCCATGTTCCTAACCCCTTTCAGTTTCGTCCAGTAGCCAATATCCTATCATCGCCACTGGACTCGTTTATAGGGGGCAGGTCATCCGTGGTATACCGCTTGCCTTTCATTCGGGGTCCTTTCTCTATCCCCCAGACTAACACCACAGGTGGCTCGAAAAAGCGAGGTCACGTCATGGTCAAGATTGCTTGTTGCGAAAGACAACGAAGGCAAATAACTTTGGCCGCTAACTCCAGACCAAATGGCGAACGCAAAAAGGTATTACAATATTCTTATCTCAATCGCGCTAGAATCGGAATCCGACGCCACCGTTCACACTTTGCGAGGAGTATCCGGCGCGACCAACCTCCGTCGCATAGTTCAAGAAAGTTCCGACGGTCGGCGTCCATTGCACAGAGACA
>CAINDI010000017.1 GCA_903847335.1 uncultured Verrucomicrobiota bacterium
AATCCCCACCGCGCTTGGAGCGCGAGACCACCGGCGAAAAGTTTGTCGTATTTTTCAGTCACAACAGTTGTCATGTCGGTCTTGATGACGCCGGGGCGAACTTCATACACCGGAATGTTGAACTCGCCGAGCCGGGCGGCCCAGAGTTGCGTGGCCATTGCGACGCCGGCTTTGGAGATGCAATAATCGCCCCGGTTCACCGAGGCGACGGCTGCGGAAATTGAGGAGACGTTGATGATGCAGCCGGATTTCTGGGCAATCATCCACTTCGCGACGGCTTGAGTGAGAAAATATGGGCCTTGGAGATTGGTGCGAATGAGTTCGGCAAAACTTTCTTCCGTGGCGTCGAGAATATCGGCACGCACTTTCGGCGCGATGCCGGCATTATTGACGAGCACATCCAGACGGCCAAACCGCTGCCGGAGCGCGGCGAGCATTTTGGCGCGCGCGCCGGCATCGCTGACATCGCATTGGTAGTAAAAAAATTCTTTGATATCGCATGTCGGGCGCACACCGCAAATCGCGACTTCAAAACCGTCCTTCAACAACGCTTGCGCGATGCCGAGGCCGATCCCGCGACTGCCACCGGTGACGAGTGCGACGCGTTTCATTGTTTTCCCATGGTGAGTTTGACTTGTTTCACCTGTGCGGCTTCCGGTTTCTGTTTGTAGTAATCGTCCAGCGGATAGCAGCCGCTAATCATGCCGTTACGCGGCGCGGTGGTGCAATCGCTGAAGGTCCGGCAAATCAATTTCCGTTCCAGATCACCTTTCTCAATCGCATCCACAATGATGCGCGGATAGCTGAGGACGACACGCCCGATGCCGATGCTATCGACGTGACCGCGCCGGAGATAATATTGCGCAACGTGCGGCAAGTATTCTTGCAAATAAGTGTAGGCGGTGCCGACGAGAATGAGTTTCGGCGCGTGTCGCTTGAGTTCTTTGACGACATTGATTTGCCGGGCACAACCGACGAGCGGGTCTTCCGGCGGTTGATAACCGTCGCTCGGCGGATAGGCTGCCGGCCGCGAGACGTGCGGATTGTAATACGGGCTGCCGGCGGAGATGTTCACCAACGTGATGCCGAGTTGCTCGCAGATTTTCAGAAATTGAATCGGCTCGGTCAAATCGTAGGCAACCGGATTCTGCGGGTTCACACCGAAACCGTACCGGTACGGCAAACAGTGCGAATAATCTTCCGGAATGCCCGGACCGAGTTTACCAGGTTGACTCAAGACTGGATCCGGTTTGTACGGCACAAAATCAAAAATACTGACGCGCACGCCGATGCCGAGACCGGGAACATTCGCGCGAATACCGGCGGTGATGTCGCGGAGAATGCGCGTCCGGTTTTCGAGCGAACCACCGAACAAACCGGGCCGAGTGTGCGCTCCAAGAAATTCGTGAAGCAAATAACCGTGACAATGTTTGATGTCCACGAAATCCGCGCCGCACTCCTTCGCGATTTTCGCGGCGGCAATGTACGAGTCAATCAGTCGCTTGATTTCGTCATCCGTCCAAACTTGCGCATCGCTGGTGATATTGAATTTTTTGTCGAGAATCGGGTGCCGGTAGGCGACGCGCGGTTCCAGTCTTTTCTTATCCGTCGGCCGACAAAACCGACCGGAATGCGTGAGCTGAAAACCGATAATCAAATCGTCGGTCTTACCGGGATGCGCTTGAATCAAAGTCTCGCGCAAACCGGCAATCTCGCGCTGGTTGGTTTCGTTGATGATGAGTTGATTTGGATTCGCCCGGCCTTCAGGACAAACCGCCATCGCTTCGCCGCCCCAAATCAATTTCGCGCCGCTTTCGCCGAACCGTTGCCAGCGCCGGCGCATCGGTTCCGTCGCACCGCCGGTCGTCGTGCCGTCCCAACCTTCCATCGGATGCACGCACCAACTATTGCCGATGGTGCGACCTTCCCACTTTAACGGCTTGGTCAACGGCGACGCGCTACCGGTAACGATGCTGTCTTCGCATTGCAAATCGATTCCGAGTTTGCCGCAGTAGTCACGGAATGCTTGCGGCGTTTTCAAACTCGGAATGCGGGTGATTTGAATGAAGCTCATGAGAAAAATGTGTAGTACGGTTTGTTCTTCGCAATTCGCTGGACGTAGAGCGCAACTTCTCGGGCGTGGTAGTCGCCCCACATTGAAGATTCGCCGCACGGAATTTTTCGGCCCGCCGGAATGTAATCCCAACCATTGGGCCGGTGATAAATGCTGTGGAGAATTAATCCCTGATGTTTCGCACCGGTGCTCAGATACGGTTCATCCAGCAACGTGTCGAGCACGGTCAAGCCGGCTTGCCAATATTTTTTGTTTTTCAGATACCGGCCCAACCGGAGCAAACCTTGCGCGCCGATAGCAGCCGCGGAACTATCCACCGGCTCGAAATCATTGAATGGTTCTGCAGGCCGGTCGAGGTAATCGCCGAGTTTGTGCAACAGCGGCGCACCGGTATCCCAATATGGAATTCCATCGGTCGGCGTATTCGCGATGTAGAAATCGCAAGTCGCTTGAGCGGCTTTGAGCAAGACCGGAACGATTTCTTTATCACCAATCGCCTGCATAAATTCTAATTGCTCCGCAAAACC
Source organism: uncultured Verrucomicrobiota bacterium (assembly GCA_903847335.1). GTDB lineage: Bacteria > Verrucomicrobiota > Verrucomicrobiia > Palsa-1439 > Palsa-1439 > CAINDI01. The sequence continues at coordinate 2,602 of CAINDI010000017.1, forward strand.
GAGCATCGCCCACGCCAGACCGCGCGTCCAAGTGCTGAACGGCGAATACCCTTGCTGCGAATTCGGACAACGGAAATTTCCGTCGTTCACATTGAAAATCACTTCGTGCGTCGTCCGGCCACGAAGGTCGTACGTATCTCGGTCTTCGCCGTAGTAAATGGAATACTTCGCGGTCGTGACGGCGTGCTGTTTCAAACGTTCCAGCAACGAAATCCGCCGGTCATTTTCTTCCATCAACACATGACCGAGCTTGTGCGCGACCGCCAGCGACCGGAGCGACCGAATCGTGTCGATGAACAGCGAGTGCGGTCCGTTGAAAGAATAAAGATAGCCACCATCTTTGGCCGGAGTCCACCGGCGCGCTTGCACTGCGCCACTCAGTTTCAGCGCTAGCTCGTAAAAATTGCGTTCCCATTCCGTCGTGGCGAACCGCCGGAGGTTGCCATAGGTCGAAACGTTGTTAAAACCGTGATCGTGAACACCGAAGTGACTGACGTGCGGTGCCATTTTCGCCACGGTGTTGTGCCGACCAATTTCGAGAAATCGTTTATCACCGGTGGCGTCGAACTGCAAAATTGCCGCGCCATACTGAAATCCTTGCGTCCACTCCGTCCAACCGCGCGCCGTGTACTTGCCGCGCACGGTGAAGACCGGTGAGCCTTTTTTCTCGTCGTAATGCGCATCGAGATCGTGAATTTTCTGGGCAGAAAGTTCCCAGAGCCGGTGAATTTTCGGCAACAGTCGAGCAGGCGTAATCGAAAAATTAATCTTCATGCTGGCGAATTCGTGTTCAGTTTCTTAGCATAGCGGTCAGGAGTTTGACAATCTATGAATCAAATACTGCAAAAACGCATCGTTCCCGTCGCCGTCATCGACAAACTTGAAGATGCCGTGCCGTTAGCCAACGCTCTGCTTGCAGCCGGTCTCGACATCATCGAAGTCACCTTTCGCACCGCCGCCGCTGCCGATTGCGTTCGCGCAATTGCGCAGGCGCATCCCGGGATGCTAGTGGGCGCCGGTACGCTGCTGGAAATTTCTCAGGTAAAACAAGCGCGCGCCGCCGGTGCAAAATTCGGCGTGGCTCCCGGCTTGAATGATGTCATCGTCCGCGCTTCGCTCGATGCCGGCATGCCGTTCGTGCCGGGCGTGGCGACGGCCAGCGAAGTCGAACGCGGCCTCGAACTCGGCTGCAAACTCCAGAAACTTTTCCCGGCAGATGTACTCGGCGGTGCGAAGTTGCTGAAGGCGCTCGCCGGACCGTACGGACATACCGGCGTGAAATTCATCCCGCTCGGTGGCGTCAACGCCCAAAACATGGCCGAGTATCTCGCCTTGCCAATTGTCGCCGCGATTGGCGGCTCGTGGATTGTGGACAAGAAATTGATTGCCGAAAAAAACTGGACGAAAATCACCGCATTGACTAAAGAAGCCTTAACCACCGCAAAATTATGATCAAACCGAACGACATCATTCTCTTTCAAGGCGACTCAATTACCGATGCGGGTCGGAACCGGGACGTCACCGAATCTAATATCGGCTTGGGCCAAGGTTATGCGTTATTCATCGCCGCACAGTTATGCGCAGAACAGCCCAAAGCCGGTCTACAATTTTTAAACCGTGGAATCTCCGGCAACCGGATTGTCGATCTCTATGCTCGCATCAAGAGCGACACGATTAATCTCAAGCCCAACGTTCTTTCCGTGCTCATCGGCGTGAATGATACGTGGCACGAATTTGGTGGCCGGCAAAATGGCGTGGCGGTTCCGAAATATGAACGCTTATTCCGGGACTTTCTCACCGAGGTGTGCGCTGCACTACCGGATATAAAATTAGTTTTGTGTGAACCCTTCGTCTTGCCGTGCGGCGTCGTCACGCCCGAGTGGATTACTGAGATGGATCAACGCCGGGCCGTTGTCAAAAAACTGGCTGGAGAATTTCACACGAAGTTTGTACCGTTCCAAACAATGTTCAATGCTGCCATAAAACAAGCGCCACCGGAATACTGGGCAGCTGACGGAGTTCATCCGACAGTCGCCGGTCATATGCGGATGGCTCAAACATGGATCAAGGAGGTTGAAGGCAAATGAGTTTTCCAAAGAATTTCGTTTGGGGCGTCGCCGCGGCGTCTTATCAAATCGAAGGTGCCGTCAAAGCTGATGGCCGTGGCGATTCAGTTTGGGACATGCTCTGCCGGAAGCCAGGCGCGATTTGGAGCGAGCAATCTGGTGCGGAAGCGTGCAATCACTACCGGCATTACAAGCAAGACGTGGCGTTGATGAAATCGCTGGGCGTCAATGCATACCGGCTTTCCATTGCGTGGCCACGCGTGATTCCGGACGGTACCGGTAAGGTCAACGCGAAAGGTTTAGCGTTTTACGATAAGCTCATTGACGAATTACTCGCCGCCGGTATCCAACCGTACGTGACGCTGTTCCACTGGGATTATCCACTGGCGTTATATCACCGGGGTGGTTGGCTAAACCGTGATTCGGCGGATTGGTTTGCCGATTACACGAAAGTTGTCGTCGATAAATTTTCTGACCGGGTGAAACATTGGATGACTTTGAATGAACCGGTCTGTTTCACTGACCTCGGCCATCGCACCGGTGCTCACGCGCCCGGCGACAAGCTGGCGTGGGCCGAAGTTCTCCGCGCGGCACACAACGTACTCCGCGCTCACGGCCAAGCCGTTCAAGTCATTCGGGCGCGCGCCAAGGCGAAACCGGTTGTTGGTTGGGCACCCTGCGGACGGACATGCATTCCGGCGACCGATAAACCGGCCGATATCAAAGCCGCCCGGCAATCGATGTTCCAACTCACCGAGCGCAACCTTTGGTTACATAGCTGGTGGAGTGATCCAATTTTCTTCGGACACTATCCCGCCGACGGCCTAAAAGTTTTCGGCGCGGATGCGCCACAAGTCGAACCCGGCGACATGCGCACCATCCAACAACCGCTCGACTTCTTTGGCGTGAATATTTACGGCGGCGACACGATTCGCGCCGGCAAAAACGGTCAACCGGAAGTCGTATCACCGGCCACCGGTCATGGTCTGACGGGTATGGATTGGCAAGTGACACCAGCGGCGTTGTATTGGGGACCACGGTTCTTGCAAGAACGCTACAAACGGCCGATTTATATCACCGAAAACGGCATGAGTGGCATGGACTGGATTGCTCTCGATGGGCAAGTTCACGACCCGCAACGAATTGATTTTTTGCATCGCTATCTGCTTGAATTAAAGCGCGCCGTTACCGATGGCATCGACATCCGCGGCTACTTCCAATGGTCAGTAATGGACAATTTCGAGTGGGCGTATGGCTACAAGCAACGCTTCGGCTTGGTCTATGTAGATTATCCGACCCAAAAGCGTATTCCCAAAGACAGCTTCCATTGGTACCGGCGCGTGATTGAGTCCAACGGTGCTAGTTTGTGATCAAAGCCACAGCTAAATTTTCGTGGAGTTACCGGTAAGCTTCGGGCAAACTACCGGTATGTTGCTGCGACAAAGCTGGCGCGAAAATCTCGCATTCGCAGGGCGCGGTCTGAAATGGCTACTGATTCTACTGCCGATGGCAGCGCTCGTCGGATCGGCGTGTGCGCTGTTTCTCTGGAGTTTGGATGTGGTCACCCAGCTTCGCGGGCAATATACGTGGTTGCTGTTTCTCCTACCGGTGGCCGGCGTGGCAATCGGGTTTGTGTATCACTGGATTGGCCGGTCGGTCGAAGGTGGCAATAATCTTCTCCTTGATCAAATTCATACTCCCGGTGGCGGAGTGCCACGCCGGATGGCACCGTTAATTTTATTTGGCACGGTGGTGACACATTTATTCGGCGGTTCAGCTGGCCGAGAAGGAACGGCGATTCAGATGGGCGGCAGCATCGCCAGCGGTTGCGGTCGTCTAGCACATTTGAAACCGACTGAAACGCGAATTTTATTAATGGCCGGTGTGGCGGCCGGTTTCGGCGCCGTCTTTGGCACGCCGTTGGCAGGTGCGGTCTTCGCGTTGGAAGTTTTGATGATTGGCTCAGTCAAGTATGAGGCACTGCTGCCGTGTTTCATTGCCGCGGTGGTCGCCGATTGGACCTGCCAAGCTTGGAATATTCACCACACGTCGTACCACATTGCCTTCGCCGGTAACTCAATTTTTACCTTAAACTGGTTGCTGTTCGGAAAAGTCATCATTGCAGCGGCAGCATTTGGACTAACCAGCGCATTTTTTTCAGAGTCGTCGCACCGGCTCAACAGTTTTTTCAAAACGCTTTGCCCATATGCTCCAATCCGACCGGCCATCGGCGGCGCGCTTGTCATCGGTCTCGTTTATCTCGTCGGTACGCGGGATTATCTCGGCTTGGGCGTGAACACTCCGGATTTTACCGGCGTGAGTATCGTCCACTTTTTCACCCAAACTACAATTCATCCGTGGGCGTGGTGGTGGAAAATTGTTTTCACAGTGCTGACGCTTAGCTGCGGTTTCAAAGGCGGCGAGGTAACGCCATTATTTTTCATTGGTGCCGCATTCGGCAACGTGCTCGCCGGTCTATTGAACGCGCCGACTGACTTGTTTGCCGCGCTCGGTTTTGTCGCCGTTTTTGCCGGCGCAACCAACACACCGCTCGCTTGTACGATTATGGGGTTTGAACTTTTCGGAGCGACCTACGGTGTCTACATTGCCGCCGCCTGTTTCCTCGCCTATGTCTTCAGCGGTCATTCTGGCATCTACCTATCGCAACGCATTGCGATTCCGAAAAGCCCGCAATCGAATTTGCCAACGGAAGTTTCGTTGCGCGATGTCCACCAAACTCAAAAACCTAAATTATGAGCACCTCAACGCGATTCACTCTGACCCAAAAACAAATCCCAACGCACTGGTATAATCTGCTGGCTGATTTTCCAAAGCCGTTACCGCCACCATTGCATCCGGGAACGAAACAGCCAGTCGGTCCGGATGCGCTGGCAGCTATCTTTCCAGAAAATTTAATCCGCCAAGAAGTTTGCACGGACCGGTGGGTCGAAATTCCGGAGGAAGTGCGTGACATTTACGCGCTCTGGCGGCCGACACCGCTGTTGCGCGCCGTCCGCTTGGAAAAGGCGCTGCAAACACCGGCGCATATTTATTACAAATACGAAGGCGGCAGTCCGGCTGGCAGCCACAAACCAAACACCGCCGTCCCGCAAGCCTATTACAACAAACAAGCCGGCACAAAACGGCTCGCGACCGAGACCGGAGCGGGTCAATGGGGTTCGTCCTTGGCATTGGCGTGCCGGTTGTTTGGTTTGGAATGCACGGTGTACATGGTGCGCGTCAGCTTTGATCATAAACCGTACCGGAAGATGATGATGCAGACGTGGGGCGCAGAAGTTTTCGCCAGTCCTAGTAATCGAACAGAATTTGGCCGGAAATTATTAAAGGAAGACCCCAAATGCCCCGGCAGCCTCGGCATTGCCATTAGCGAAGCGGTGGAAGACACCGTCAAAACGCCCGGTACAAAATACGCTCTCGGCAGCGTACTCAATCACGTTTGCCTTCACCAAAGCGTCATCGGTCAGGAAACAATTCAACAAATGGAACTTGCCGGTGAAGAACCGGATGTCATCATCGGTTGCGTCGGCGGCGGTAGTAATTTTGCCGGGATTGCCTTTCCGTTCATTCATCAGAAAATCACCGCCGGTAAGAAATATCGGATTGTGGCGGTCGAACCGAGTTCGTGCGCTTCCATGACCAAAGGCGAGCTCCGGTACGATTTCGGCGATACCGCACAGACGACACCGTTGATGTGGATGCACACCCTCGGTCATGATTTCATCCCACCGACGATTCACGCCGGTGGCTTGCGTTATCACGGCATGGCACCAATGGTCAGTCACGCGCACGATCTTGGGTTGGTGGACGCCGTGGCGTATCCGCAGACGAAAGTGTTTGAAGCCGCGGTACTGTTTGCGCGCACCGAAGGGATTATTCCGGCGCCGGAGTCATCACACGCCATCCGAGCGGCGGTGGATGAGGCATTAGCCGCGCGTCAAGAAGGTAAGAAACGCGTCATTGTTTTCAATCTATCTGGCCACGGTATGCTCGACCTGAGTTCGTATGACGCTTATCTGGCCGGCCAACTGACTGACGAATAACATTCACGCTAGAAAGAAAAACAGCCGGCAATTTGCCGGCCGTTTTTGTAATGTCTGAAGATTTATGAGGTTGATAGAACTGGATCGATGTTCACTCGGTGACCGGCTTTATCAAACCGCACTTTACCAGTCTCCAATGCGAAGAGCGTCCAATCGCGACCGACACCAACATTGCTACCGGCAACGAATTTTGCGCCGCGCTGACGGATGATGATGCTGCCGGCGCTTACGAGTTCGCCACCGTAGGCTTTGACGCCGAGCCGTTGGCTATTGCTATCACGACCGTTTCGAGAACTGCCTTGTCCTTTTTTATGGGCCATAGTGGTAACTCCTTAACTAAAATTACTTTGTGACGATCTCTTTAATCTTGAGCACGGTGTGATGCGCTCGGATCCCGCGTTTGCGGTGATAGCCTTCCCGTCGGCGGAACTTGAAGGCAATGACTTTCCGGCCTTTTTTGTCCGGATCAATGACTTCGGCGGTCACATGCGCGCCGGCAACGTTGGGTTTACCGACTTGAATGTTTTCGCCATCGGCGAGCAACAAAACGTCGGGGAATGAAATTTCTGCGCCTTTAGCTCCTTCGACAAGCTCGACTTCGAGCACGTCGCCGGACTGGACGCGATATTGTTTAGCACCTGTTCTAATGACTGCGTACATGGGATTAATCTTTCTGCGTTAGAGCGCGCGAACTTACCGGAATCTTTGTTGCCCGTCAATGCCTATTTCTGCATCGCCTCTTGGGTCTGCAATAGTTCAATTGTATCTTTGGCACGCTCGCGGACATCTTCGTCAACGTCGTTGAGCAAAACCTGCAGAATCGGCATGGCAAATTTGGCGTCGACACTGCCGAGTGCATTGACGGCCGCCTCGCGAACTTCCTTGGTTTGATTGGTTGCGATGCCCGCCGTCAGCAACGTGGCTTTATTCGCATCTTGCCCTTCGATATTGAAAAGCAAATTGAGCACCTGCAGCCGAAGATCAGGATCCGGCTCCTTCTGAAACAACCGGCCCAAAACACTCACCGCCTCCGGTGACCCAAGATTACTCAATTGGAAAATTGTTTGCACGCGGTCGGTGAATTCCGGATTCGCCAAATACTGCTTCTCCAAATCCGCAGCCGTTGGCAGCCCCGCACTGGCATCAGCAACCGTTGTCGTTCCCGCGAGTGCCGACTCTTCAAAAGAAGGCGGCATCGTTTCCGAAGTCGGCGTGGTTTTGAAATGCGCTTCTCGTTTTGGTGGGGCCGGCGGCACCGGTGGCGCGACCGGCAATGGTTCCTCTTTCTGGCCGCAACCAGTCCAAACCACCGTCACCACTCCGACTACCGCTATCCATTTTAAAATCTCGCGCTTCATTTTTACTTTATAACGCTCGGTTTGAGATTCGTCGAGTCAAAGCCGTTCGTCACCGGTGGCAACTTTTTCGAGCCGTGCCCGATTGCTAATGCGAATCAGATCGCCCCGGTAGGTCAACACCCGGTGCCGGCTCAACCGCGCCAACAACCGGGACAGCGTTTCCTTCGTGGTCCCCAAAATTTGCGCCAGCGTGGTTTTGCTGACGTTAATCCGAATCGGCTCACCGGATTGCGCCGGCAAACTTAACACATAACTCGCAAATCGCGCCGGCACCTCTTTCAGCGTCAAATCGGTCAACGCATTCCGCAAATGATTGAGCCATTGCACTAACGCGCCCATGATTTTGAAACTGAGTTTTCCGTCCCGCGCCAGCAATTGCTTGAAACCATTTTTCTCAATCCACAACACCGTCGTCGCGCTCAACGCCTCCGCCGTCGCCGGATACGCTTCCATAAACATCGCCGCCTCCGCAAACGCATCACCGGCAGCCACCACGTGGATAATTCGCTCCCGACCGTCAGGTCCGAGCCGGTAAATCTTCACCGTCCCAGCAATCAAAACACAAAAACCACGCGACGCTTCGCCTTCGGTGAAAATAATTTGTCCCTTCCGGTATTCCCGCCGCGATGTGATCGCTTGTACTGCCGCCAATTCCTTCGCTTCCAAATCAGCGAACAACCGGCAGCTCCGCAGCAAAAACGTCAAGTTCATCGCCGGCGGCGCGGTCCGAAGGAGTAGCCTTTTGAAGTCCGCGCCATCGTCACATTCCGGCGCGCGCCAGCGCCGGCATCCTCGTGAAAAGCGGCCGTCGCGGTGTAATTGAAGTTCTCCAATTGCAAACGCGGAATCTTTGCGCCGATGAACCGCTCGATGGCATTCACATGCTCCGCTTCTTCCGTCGTCGTCAGCGTGAACGCATCGCCAACTTTCTGCGCGCGACCGGTGCGGCCAATGCGGTGAACGTAATCTTCCGGATGCTGCGGCACGTCGTAATTGATCACGTGTGTCACACCTTCCACATCGATGCCACGCGCCGCAATATCAGTGGCAACCATGATTTCGTACTTACCGGACTTAAATCCTTCCAGCGCCTCAATTCGTTCGCGCTGCGTCCGGTTGGAATGCAAAACGGCGACCGAATGATTGGCTTGCTTGAGCCGGGTAGCGATTTTATCGGCACCGTGTTTGGTCCGAGAGAAAATTAGAATGCTGTCAAATTTTGTCCGCTCCAACAGCGTGATGAGCAACTGAAACTTTTGCGTCGCCGCGACTGGATAAAATGCGTGCGTCACCGTCGCCGCCGGCAGCCGGCGCTCGCCGACTGAGATTTGCTCTGGATTTCGCAACGCCCAACCGGCGAGACGCTCAATCTCACCCGGAATCGTCGCAGAAAATAGCAACGTCTGGCGTTCCTTCGGACATTTTTCAACGACCCGACGAACTTGCGGCAAAAATCCCATATCCAGCATCCGGTCCACTTCATCGAGAATCAACACCTGCACATCGTTGAGCCGCACATCGCCCTGCTCCATCAAGTCGAGAAGCCGGCCCGGTGTGGCAATCAAAATATCCATCCCGGCTTTCAAGTCGATCCGCTGCTGGCCGTAACCGACGCCGCCATAAATCACCGTCGTTCGTAAATCGGTGAATCGTCCATAATCGCGAAACGCCGTCTCGACTTGCGCGGCGAGTTCCCGCGTCGGCGTCAACACCACACACCGGCATTTGCCGTGCAGACCGAGCTTCGTTAATACCGGTAACGCAAACGCCGCCGTCTTACCGGTGCCGGTTTGTGCGGAACCAATGACATCTCGGCCGGCGAGAATCAACGGAATCGCGCGAAGTTGTACCGGCGTCGGTTCGGAGTAACCAACCGCCGCCACACCACGCAACACAACTTCGGATAATCCTAATGCTTTAAATGCCATAAATTTTATTCTCCACGACTTCCAGACTACCGGGCTTCATCGCCAACGCGAATTTCACCTTTTAAAATATCAGCGGTCGCAAAACTCACCCGAACCGGGTCAGTGATTTGCACTTCGCCAATGCGCTGGCCGGTACGATAAACACTAAGCCGCTCGCCAACCGCCGGCATCGTCTGCGACCGGTAATCCAAAACGACAAACCCAAGTTTAGCATCCACATGCGTGATTTTCGCTCCGGTGGCAATAAATTGCATGACCGACGGCTGACCGGCGGCGGTTGGTTTAGCAGTCGGCGTGGATTGCGTCGTACAGCCGGTCAAAATGGCAAACGAGATAATATTGAGGATTTTTTTCATAATTGATGGCGCGCCCGGCGTGGTTCGAACACGCGACCCACGGATTAGAAATCGAAATCTGAAGGTATTTATTAGGACGCAATTTCTTAGTAAGATTGCTTCATTCAACAGTTTGTGTCAATCGCAATCCGGCACCAAAACACCATAAAACTACCCCGCTCTGCCACGGAAATGCCACGGGGAAGTGGAGCGGATGCCTTACAAGATTTGTTCACAGATAGTCAGCATTTGTCGCTGATTGGATGGCAAATCATCGCTGGGCCTTTTCCTCCAACGACTTGATGGCGATCAATAAAACTTATAATCCGGTCGGCAAAGTCCGCCTCGTCAAAACTGCCGGCGGGAATGCGGAGCAGAGAGTCACGCTGACAAGCCGAGGAAAGCCAAGCGTTGTTCGCGTTCGCCCGAAGTCATCGTGCCACCAGCCTACGAAGGTGGTTCCGGAAAGTCAATTGCCGCGCCATTTGTCACCAGAATCGTGTGCGGATTGTATTTTACACTTGAAACTCAATCGTCCCCAAACCGAAGATGGAGTGAATGAACACGATGAAGACCTTCTTATTGCTTCCCCGCACGCATGAACGGCGGATCCCGAACGGCATCAATGGATCACAGCTTCGGTCAAGCAACCGGAACACTTTATTCTCGGCGATGCGGGGTGCTTGCAGTCATTCGCATTTCCGAGCTGTGATTTTTGTATTACATCACCACCCTATATGCCGAGCCATCATCGCTGGAATCCGTTGTTTCAAGGGAATCCGGGCGAAGCCGGTTATCCTAAATATCTCGACCGGCTGCAGGAGATTTTTCGGCAAGTTTCACTGGTTGTGAAACAAAATGGTTACCTTGTAATTGAAGTTCACAACCTGAAAGGGAAAGAAGTAACTCCGCTGGCTTGGGACATTGCCAGCCGGGTCTCGACCATCATGAAGTTTGAAGGCGAGATTATCACCGGATGGAAAGGTCACGCCTTTGCTGGCTACAACCACAGTTATTGTCTCATTTTTAAGAACACAAAACAGCCCAAGTTGGGAGCACGCCGGTTAAAGCGTTAAGTGGAATCAGGCTTTCAATCTGCGAATCAAAGACTCGCCAATGTCGGAAAGATGTGGTAAGAGTCTTTCTCGCATGAAAGTGGATCCACGGTTCCTCAAAGAGACCGGCGCGGAAGTTTTCACCGGCAATGAGTTATTGATCAAAGGTGCGCTGGAAGTTGACGGTGGCGTCCATTTGCTCACTGGCTATCCCGGCTCACCGGTGGCGGGCTTTTTCGACACGATGGAAGAAATTGCCCCGTTGCTGAAAGCTCACGGCATCCGCGGTTGTATCGCCAATAATGAAGCGCTCGGCGCGGCGATGCTCAACGGCTCCCAAATGGCACCGTTACGCGGGATTTGTGCCATGAAATCCGTCGGTCTCCACGTGGCAACCGATGCGCTTGCGCTCGGCAATCTCGCCGGCGCACATCCCGATGGCGGTGCGCTCGTGTTGATCGGCGACGATCCGTGGAGCGATTCCACGCAAGTCCCGGCAGATTCCCGGTATCTCTGCAAACACATGTACCTGCCGGTGCTCGAACCCTCCAGCAATCAAGAACTCAAAGACTGGATTAATCTCGGTTTCAAACTTTCCCAAGAAGCCAATCTTTACGTCGGCTATCTCGTCACTACTAACCAAGCCGACGGCGGCGGCAGTGTCACCTGCCGGCCGAACCACTTTCCGGACCTCAGCACACTCCACAAATTCAACATTGATACCGCCGTGATTGATTTCGAGCGGACGGTGCTCTTGCCGCCGCGCACTTGGTTGCGCGAACAGGCGATGCCGGAGCGATTTGCTAAACTTTTTACCAGCGCGCGCCGGCTCGGCCTGAACCAGATCGTCAACGCCCCCGACCATTCCAAATGGCGCGCGGAAATTGGTTTCGTCGCCACAGGTCTCGGCTACAGCTATCTCCAACACGCGTTGCACGAACTCGGCGTCGCCGACCAAGTGCCGATTCTCAAACTTGGCGTCAGCTATCCGGTGGACCCGGTCATCGTTGAAGAATTTTCCCGGCAAGTCCGCAGCATCTTCGTCATCGAAGAACGGCGCGGATTCATGGAAGAACAAATCAGCGAAATTGTCGGCAAGCTGAACCAAAATGCCACCGGCGCCAATCGCACCAATGTTTGGGGAAAAGAATTTCCCGCCGGTCTGCAAGGCATTCCGGCGTCGCGGGGTTTCAATCCCAGCATTCTCATCGAACGCCTCGGCCCGCTCGGTAAATTTTTTCACGATCCGAATCTGACGCTCGACGAACCGCAGATTGACCGGGCCGTTGCGCTCGTTCGCGAGACCGGCACGTTCGAGGTGAAGTTACCGCCGCGCACGCCGACCTTCTGTCCCGGTTGTCCGCACCGGGACTCGGCGAGTTTGTTGATCGAGATTAAAAAACAGTTTCGCGATGCCAATTTCATGCGGCAGCAGCATCAGCGCAAACCGGTTGATCTCGTATTCCATGGCGATACCGGTTGCTACACGATGCTGATGTTCGAGCCGACGAAAGATTTGATGCATAATTATTCCGGCATGGGCTTGGGCGGCGGCACCGGGGCCGGCATTGATCCGTTCATCACGAATAAGCAGGTCACGTTCGTCGGCGATTCGACTTTTTTCCATTCTGGCATGTTGGGAATTTCCAACGCGCTCAAGCAGGGCCAAGACATCACCTACATCATCCTCGACAACGCCACCACCGCGATGACCGGCCATCAGCCGACGCCGAGCATGGATGTGGACATTGTCGGCGACACGACCTTCCGGCAAAGCATCGACCGCATTGCCGAAGCGATGCTCGGGCAAGGGGTCCATGTTGTCCGTGGTAATCCTGCGTACCGGGAAACGTGGCGACAGACGCTGGAGGAAACCATTTTGCGCGACGGCGTGAAAGTGGTCATCGCCGACAAAGAGTGCGGCATTACTTCTCACCGGCGCGAGACCCGGCAAGAGCGATTGGAGATTCGCGAGCACGGTTTTGTTCGCGAAAAGCATTACGTCAACGTCAACACCGATGTCTGCGAGCATTGCCTGGAATGCACAGTGGCGACCGGCTGCCCCGGTCTCACCTTTGTCGAAACACCGTTCGGCGCAAAAGTGCAAACCGATTTGTCGTGGTGCGTCGCCGACACCGCTTGCACAAAAATTTACGCCTGCCCGTCCTTCGAAGAAATCACCGTCGTGCGCAAACAGAAGTTACCGGCACCGATTGACGCCGTGGACTTGACCGGCATTCCGGTGCCGGAGCCGCGCGCATTCACGGATGTCTGGCATTGCCATTTAGCCGGTGTCGGCGGCCAAGGTATCGGCGTTTGCACGGCGACCATCGTCCGTGCCGGTTTCTTGCAAGGGTACACCGTCAATTTCTGCGACAAAAAAGGCCTCGCGGTTCGTAACGGCAGCGTCTATTCGCAAATCACTTTTACCAAAAACGGCGTGCCGGTCTCTGTTCTCATTCCGTACGGTCAGGCGGATGTCGTCATTGGCGTTGATCCACTCGAAGCCTGCCGGAGTCTCGACCCGAAAGGCAATTTGCGCGTCGGCTCACCGGAGCGCACCAGCGCCGTCATCAACGCCTACAAAACGCCGACAATTCTCACGCTGCTCGGCAAAGACAATTTCGATGTCGCCAGTGTCGAGGAGAACATCCGCCGGTACACGCGCCGGGACGATTATTTCGGTCTCAACATCGCCGGCATCAGCGAACATTTCTTCGGCACCAAAATTTACGCCAACGTCGTGATGCTCGGGATTACGTTCCAACGCGGACTGTTGCCGCTCGCGCTCGAAAATGTCGAAGCCGCCCTGAAAGTCACAATGGGCCCGGCGGCCGAGGAGAACGTCAAAGCGTTCCACCTCGGCCGCAAACTCGTGCTCGATCCCGGGCTCGCGACCCGGCACGAACTCCGCGAAACCTACGAACAATTTGTTTTTGAACGGATGGATGTCCTCAAGCGGAATCACCGGTGGGGGCGACGGTGGGCGCTGGACTTTGCCCAACTCGTCCGCCGGAGCGAGCAGAGCATTCAGCTCGGAGACCAAGTCGCGCGCGACCTCGTTTGGCGGCTGTACGATTTGCTCGAATTCGGCACCGGCGATTATGCGCGCCGGTATCTTGATTTGGTCGAACGCGTGCACGCCAAAGATACCGCCGCCGACGATTACGCGGTGACCAAAGCGGTTATCTGGAATTTACACAAAGCGATGATTATTAAAGATGAGGTGTACGTCGCGCATCTGTTGACCAGCGAAGAAAAAACGCGGCGCGACAACCACCGGTACCATGTGGATGCTCAGCGCGGTGACAAAATCATTTATCACCATCTCAACCGGCCCGAATTTGTGCTGTTCGGTCGCAAATTGCGCTTCAAAATTTCGCCGCGAAAGTGGCAGTTGAACGTGCTGAAACATTTCCGCTGGCTCCGGCTCGTGTTACCGGCGTGGCACCGGCAGGAGAGTCAATTTCGGGATTGGTATATTCAGCTCGTCGAAAATTTCCCGGCGGTGACCACGGCCGAATCACGCGCCCGGTATCTCCAAGCATTACGCTGCGTCGAATCCGTCAAAGGCTACCGCGAAATCCGGTATCCGAAAATGGAAGCGGCCCGCCGGCAAGCGGAACAACTGCTTACCCAATCGTCGCCGGTCATTTCCCAACCGGTCGTTACCTATACCAGTCGGTAATCCGCGATGCATATCCCGGACGGATTTCTTGACGCCAAAACGGCGATTACTTCGGCGGTCCTCGCCGGCGGTGGAGTCGGCGTAGCGTTATCTCAAGTGCGCCGGCATCTGGTCCGGCGAAAAGTTCCGTTGCTGGGTTTAGCGGCGGCGTTTATTTTTGCGGCGCAGATGTTGAACTTTCCGGTAATGGGTGGCACCTCCGGACATTTGATTGGCGGAGTACTAGCGGCAGTGTTGCTCGGACCGAGTGCGGCGGTCATCGCGTTGACGTGTGTGCTGGTCGTGCAATGTTTTCTGTTTGCCGATGGCGGTGTAACGGCGCTCGGCGCGAATGTCTTGAATATGGCGGTCATCCATCCGGTGATTGGCTACGGAATCTACCGATTGATTCGGCATCGGCTCACCGGCCAACGCGGGATGATTGTCGCGGCGGCGTTTGCGAGTTGGTGCGCGACGGTGCTGGCGGCGATGGTTTGCGCCGGAGAACTCGCATTTTCCGGAACGATTTCCTGGGGGATCGCCTTTCCGGCGATGACGAATGTTCATCTGCTCATCGGTCTCGGCGAAGGATTGATTACGGCGTTGGTCATCACGGCGATTGCGCGTGTGCGACCGGAGCTGGTCGCGGAATCGCTCCAACCGACGATTGCGCGCCGGTCCGGTGAATTTGTCGGGCTAGGATTGCTGGTGGCGTTGGGACTCGTGATTTTTGTCGCGCCGTTTGCTTGTCCATGGCCGGATGGTTTGGAAAAAGTTGCCGAAAGATTTGGCGTGAAATCGGTAGCAACGATGCTACCGGCTCCGTTGGCTGATTACCAAGTACCGGGATTGAAATCCGCTGTGGCAACGACGGCGATTGCCGGTGCGATTGGCACAATCATGGCACTTGGCTTGGCGCTTTTGCTGGCACGAATTCTGGTCCCGAAACAAACTGATGAAACACGATTTTCTTGACCGGTATAGTCGGCGGGACAGTCTGATTCACCGGCAATCCGCCGGACTGAAATTGACCGGAGCGTTGGTGGTGGTGTTGGTGACGGTGATTATGCCGCGAACGGCCTGGACATTTTTCGGAGTGACCGGTTTGATTTTGGTGGGGCTGGCCGGTCTTAGCCGGTTGCCGGCGCTGTTTCTGTTGCGCCGGATGTTGACGCTGGAACCGGTGGTGCTCGGCGTCGCAATTTTATCGTTACTGCAACCAGGCGGTGGCGTGATTTTTGCGGGGATTCTGGCGAAAGGCACGCTCTGTTTGTTCACGATGATTTTGTTGGCGAATACGACGCCGTTTGCGGCGTTGCTGGCAGTGTTGCGGCGACTGCGCTGTCCGGCGATTTTGGTAACGACGCTGGCCTTGATGTACCGGTATTTGTTTGTGCTCGTGGAGGAAACCGAGCGGATGAATCGCGCCCGGCGGAGCCGGACGTTTCGCCGGCAACGTTGGTGGGAATGGAAAACTCTAGCCGGTGTCATCGGGCAATTATTTGTGCGTTCGACGGAGCGCGCGGAACGGATTTATTCGGCAATGTGTGCGCGAGGTTGGAAATGACGCCGGCGCTGGAAGTTCGTGATTTATCGTTCCGGTATCCCGATGGGCGCGAAGCGTTGGCCGGTGTGAGTTTTACAGTCAATCCCGGTGAATGTGTCGGATTGATTGGGCCGAACGGTGCCGGTAAATCGACGTTACTGTTGCATCTGAACGGAATCTTGCCGGAACAAATTCAAGCACCGGTGGTTTTCGTTGCGGGCATGCCCGTCACGGAAGAAAACTTACCGACCATCCGCCGGCAAGTCGGTTTGTTGTTTCAAGATGCGGATGACCAGCTTTTTTGTCCGACGGTTTTTGAAGATGTGGCATTTGGGCCGCAGCAATTTGGTTTGGATGAGGCGAAAGTCCGGGAAGCATTAGCAAAAGTTGGGCTCGCCGGTTACGAGCAACGTTCACCGCAGCATTTGAGTCGCGGCGAAAAGCGGCGAGTTTGTTTGGCCGGGGTTTTGGCGTGCAACCCGCAGGTGCTGGTGTTGGATGAACCGACGGCAGATTTGGATCCGCGGGGCCGGCGAGAACTGAAGGATTTATTGCGACAGATACCGGCGACGAAATTAATTGCGTCGCATGATTTGGAGTTGGTGGTGGAATTATGTCCCCGGTCGCTGGTGTTGGATGGCGGCAAGATTGTCGCCGATGGTGCGACGCGGGCACTCTTGGACGATTCGGCGCTGATGCTCCGGCACGGTTTAGAGCGACCCCACATTTTGCAACATCACCATCCGCATTAATTGCTTAGCTTGGATCCCACCTAAGGTGAACGTTCATTAGTGGCCTCGAATTTGGGTTCTCCAAATACCGCCGCGGAAAACTTTTGCGGATCGAATGGTTGTAAATCGTCTAGCTGTTCGCCGAGGCCGATAAATTTCACCGGTAACTTCAGTTCCCGCGCAATTGCCACCACGATCCCTCCTTTGGCGGTTCCATCGAGTTTGGTTACCACCAAACCGGTTACGCCGAGTGTATTGTGAAATTCGCGAACCTGATTCAACGCATTCGCTCCGGTGGTGGCATCAAGCACCAACAAAACTTCGTGCGGCGCGTCCGGTAGTCGCTTCTGTAACACCCGCCGCATCTTTTTCATTTCTTCCATCAAATTTTGTTTCGTGTGCAATCGGCCCGCCGTGTCAATCAACAGATAATCCACCTTCCGGCTCACCGCTGCGCCAACCGCATCAAACGCCAAGGCCGCGCTATCCGAACCGTACGCGCCGGCAATCACGTCGCAGCCGACTCGGTCGCCCCAAATTTTCAACTGCTCAATCGCCGCCGCTCGAAACGTATCGCACGCCGCCAGCAACACCGTGTTGCCGGTCGATTTCAAATGGTGCGCGAGCTTCGCGGTCGAA
This sequence comes from uncultured Verrucomicrobiota bacterium, assembly GCA_903847335.1. GTDB lineage: Bacteria > Verrucomicrobiota > Verrucomicrobiia > Palsa-1439 > Palsa-1439 > CAINDI01. The sequence goes on from CAINDI010000017.1 coordinate 19,988, forward strand.
GTCGTTTTACCGGTGCCGTTGACGCCGGCCAGCAAAATCACCGTCGGCGCAGTTGCGGCTTTCACAAGCTGGTGCGTTGCCACGCCGAGTTCGCGTTCAATCTCCGCTCGCGCAATCGCAAACACATCCACCGTGCCGGCGCTTTTCGCTGCGGCCTTCGTCTGCTCAATGATGCGCGTCGTCGTTCCGATGCCAATATCGGAAGCAAGCAGCACCGCTTCGAGTTCTTCAATCGCCTCCGCATCGAGGCGCGGTGCGCGAGTGACAATCCGTTTGATTTCACTCGCCAGCTTGGTGGACGTTTTCTTGAGACCGTCCCGGAATTTCTGAAAAAGATTCATTGCACTTTTTGTTTGATTGCTGTGACGCATTCATACGGTACCGGCACCGTCCCGAGCAAGGTTTTGCCGAGAACCGCGCCGTGACAATCGCTACCACCGGTCACTAACAAATCAAATCGCGCCGCCAGTGCCCGGTAATGTTCCGTTTGCGCCGGCGTTTGCCGGCAGTGCCAAATCTCCAAGCCCGCCAATCCTTGTTGCGCAAGATTCTGAATCTCTTTGTCCGCCTTGCTCAATCCCGGATGCGCCAACACCGCCACGCCACCGGCGCGGTTGATTAACGCAATCGCCTCCGCCGCTTCCATCCGGTACCGTTCCACATAACCGGGTTTGCCGGATTTCAAAAACCGCTCAAACGCTTCCTCCACACTTTTCACCACGCCGCGTTGCCGGAGCGCCAACGCCACGTGCGGCCGGCCGGTGGTTCCACACGTCGAACATTCAAACACATCCGCCGTCGTCAACGCGATGCCGTGTTCGTTCAATCGCGCCACGATTTCGCCGATGCGTTTTTCGCGAACGCCTTTCGCATGATTGAGTACGGTGTGAAGTTCCGGATTTTGCCAAGTGTTGCCGGGAAAGTAGCCAAGCAAATGCACTTCGCGAGTTTTAATCCGACAAGTGATTTCCACCGCCGGTAACACTTCCACGCCGTGCTGTTGACCGGCGGCGAGTGCTTCCGGAATTCCATCGAGCGTGTCGTGATCGGTGACGGAAATCGCGGCGAGTTGTTTCTGCTTGGCCGCTCGGCACAACTCCTCCGGTGTCCAGCTTCCGTCGGAATACCGGGTGTGCAGATGTAGGTCAACGCCGGACATTACGAACCGGCCGGCGTGCGTGCCGGCCGCGGCAAATCGCCACGGAGCCGGTCGAGAATGCCGTTGACGAACGCGCCGGATTCGCGTGTGGAATATTTCTTCGCAATGTCCACCGCTTCGTTGATGCTCACCACCGGCGGGATGTCGTCACGGAACAGCATTTCGTAAATTGCCAACCGCAAAATGCTCCGGTCCACCGCCGCGATGCGCGACAGTTCCCAGTGCTCGGTATATTTTTTAATGCGCTCGTCAATCTCGGTTTGCTTCTCAACCGCCCCGCGAATTAATTCTTCCGCAAAACCGCGCGCGTTGGTTTGATCGTCCGGTTGCGCCGGCCAAAACGCCGCGAACGCGTCGCGCAAATCGCCGCCGCCGCTGACGTCGTACTGGTAAAGAAATTGTACCGCGAGTTCGCGGGCTTGCCGGCGGCGTCCGCCAGTTTTTACAGGTTCGTCCATGTGCGAGCCATTTCGATTGCAGTGCGAGCGGCTTCCCGTCCGCGATTATAAGTTTTACCGAGACAGCGCACCCGCGCTTGCCGGAGATTGTTAGCGGTCACGATTCCGAAAATTGTCGGCACGCCGGTGGTGATAGCGATGTCAGTCAAACCGTGCGCCACGGCGCCGGCAATGTGTTCGGCGTGACTGGTTTCGCCCTGCAAAAGTACGCCGAGACCGATGACGCAATCATACCGACCCGACTTCGCCAACTTCGCCGCCGCCACAGTAACTTCAAAACTTCCCGGCACACGGATGACTTGCGTCCGACGCAAATCCGCACCGGCAGCTTCGAGTGTCGCGAGGCAATTTTCAACCAGCGAATCCGCCAGCTCCGGATTATACCGGGCCGCCGCGATGCCGAACCGCAAACCGGTTGCCGAAAGTTCGGTTTTAGATTTTTGAGCGCGCAACATGATTAAAGTTTGTGTCCCATTTTCAGCTTCTTGGTTTCAAGATATTTCCGGTTGTGCGCCGTCGGCTCAATCCGAATCGGCACCTGCTCGACAATCTGCAATCCGAATCCGTCGAGGCTGATAACTTTTTTCGGGTTGTTCGTCAAAATCCGAATCGTCCGGAGGCCGAGGTCAGCTAAAATTTGTGCGCCGACGCCATAGTCGCGCAAGTCGGCTTTGAAACCGAGTTGTTCGTTGGCTTCGACGGTGTCGAGGCCTTGTTTTTCCTGCAACCGGTACGCGTGAATCTTGTCAGCCAAGCCGATGCCGCGACCTTCTTGACCGCGCAGATAAACAATCGCGCCAAGTTTTTCTTGTGCGACCATTTTCATCGCCTGCTCCAATTGCGCGCCACAATCGCAACGTTGCGAGTGAAAAATGTCACCGGTGAGACATTCGCTATGCATTCGCACCAGCACATTGGCCTGACCGCGCACATCGCCGTAGGTCAACGCGATGTGGTGTTCGCCATCCGGCAGCGACCGGTAGAGATGCAGCGTGAAATCACCGAATTGCGTCGGCAATGACACCTCTTGCACCTTCGCTACCAACTTCTCGCGGTGGCGCCGGTATTCAATCAAATCGCGAATCGTGCAAAGTTTCAGGCCGTGTGCCTGTTTAAATTTTGTCAACTCCGGCAACCGCGCCATCGTGCCGTCGTCATTGGTGATTTCGCTGAGGATGCCAGCGGGTGTGCAACCGGCTAATCGCGCCAAATCCACCGCCGCTTCCGTATGTCCGGCGCGAATCAACACGCCGCCTTCCCGGTAGCGCAATGGAAAAATGTGCCCCGGCCGCACGAGGTCGGTCGGTTTGGCTTGCGGATTCACGAGGGTCTGCACGGTTGCCGTCCGGTCACCAGCGGAAATTCCAGTCGTCACGCCCCGCGCCGCATCCACCGACACCGTGAACGCCGTTCGGTGGCTTTCTTGATTGTGTTCGACCATCAACGGGAGTTGCAGCGCGTCGAGTCGGTCGCCGGTCATCGGCACGCAAATCACGCCGCTGGTGTGCCGAATCATGAAACCCATCGCCGGCGCGGTGACTTTGTCGGCGGCCATGATCAAGTCACCTTCGTTTTCCCGGTCTTCGTCGTCCGTGACAATCACCATCCGCCCCTGCCGGATCTCGGCCAGACAAGTCTCGACGGAATCAAAAATATTTTCGGGTTTCTCCATTCGGTAAAATCAGCCTAGCAACATTCCCGATGAATGGCAATCGTTCCACGAATCAGGGCGTGGGAATGAATTTCTGTGCCGCCAGCCAGCGCAAAGATTGGGATTGCCACGCGTCCCAAGCCGGTCCTTTGTAACCGTTAAATCCATGTCCACCGGCGGGAAGCTTCAGATATTCACCCGCCACCCCATGAGCGCGGAGTTCGTCGTAGAACATCTGGCTGTTGGCGCAATCCACAGTCTGGTCGTCTTTGGCGTGCGCGAGAAATGCCGGTGGCGTCTGTGCGGTCACCTGTTTTTCATTGGAAAATAAATCAATCAACGCTGGCGTTGGCAACGGACCGAGTAGATTGGCTTTGGAGCCGCCATGATTCTTTTCCCCCATCGTAATAACCGGATAAATCAGAACGGAAAAATCCGGTCGACAACTGAATTGCTCCACGCGGTCGCGCGCACTGAGATTGCCAGCATCGAAGTGAGTGGCCGCTGTCGCAGCAAGATGTCCACCGGCGGAAAAACCGATGATACCAATACACTGCGGATTAAGATTCCATGGTGTGGCATTCGCGCGAACCAAACGAATTGCGCGCTGAGCGTCCAAGAGCGGCACAAACGGCCGACCTTTCGGCAACCGATAAGCGAGCACAACTCCCGTGATGCTGTGGTGATTCAACCATCGCGCAATCCCGTTTCCTTCGCCCCCCATTACCAACGTGCCATAACCGCCACCCGGACAAATAATCATCGCGGCACCATTCGGTTGCGTGGGACGATAAACTGAAATCGATACAGCAGCGGTTTCGGTTTTCCCATCGCCAATTGGTGCGATGCCCGACCAGATATCAAAATTCTCTGGCTTCATCGTTGGCCGGCGACTTCTTTCCACGGGCCGGACCAACCCCGGTCATTGGCGCGCGGAATTTCGCCGCGCAAACAATACAAACCATTTTCCGGCGGCCCGGTCCCGATGATGACTAGCGGCGCGCCCGGTTTGGGATTTTTTACCACCAACGGCGCGCCGTACCGGATTGGCGCACCGACTTCGTATGTCCAAAGCTCCGTGCCGGTCGCCGCGCTGAGACAATGCACCCGGCCTTTCATCGTGCCGACGACGATTGCCGGCGTGCCGTTCATATCCGCCAACGCCGGCATCCCGAGTACGGATTCTTTTAACCGGCTCGTCCATTTCGGCTGACCGGTTTTCAAGTCGAGACACAACATATTACCGGATGCGGTGGCGATGAATCCATCGGTACCGGAGACGACCAGACCGTTGCGAGTGCGCAGGTGCCGTTCGGTGTGCCGGTAGAGCCAAAGCGTTGAGCCATCTTTGCCGTCGAGCGCATAGACGATGCCGTTGTCACACGCCGCGATGACGTCCGGAATTCCGTCGCCATTCACATCCACCAACACCGGCGTCGTTGGCACTGGATCCGAAAAACCGGTGTGCCATAACGTCTGGCCGTTCGTCGCCGATAAACAATAAATCGCGGCGTAACGGTCCGTCATGCCGGTGACGATGACGCGGCCACCGGCAATCGCTGCGGCCGTCGTAATGTTTGGCAACCGGGCCGACCAAAGCGCTCCGCCGTTGGTCAACGCAAACGCTCGGACATTCGCAACGCCGTCGCTGACCACCACTAAATTTTCACCGATGGCCGGCGCGCCGATGGTATCGGTTTCCGCCGGCAAGCGCGTTTGCCAGAGTGGTTTTCCGGTCGCAGCGGACAAAGCGCGAATCAACCGCGCCGGCGCGTCCGCATCCACGACGATTCCTTGACCGGCGGCCACACCGTAAAACGGCGTCGGTTGCGGCGACGTCGGCACACTCCAAATTGCGTCGCTAAATTGCGGGTCGTGGCAGGCGATTTCGCCGGCGTTGTTCTTTGTGAAAAACCGGCCATCCAAACCGGTAAACGGCGCGTCGTAGTAACCATCGCTTCGCGCGAACCAAAGTTTGCGGCCGCCGTTGAACGCGAAACATTGGAGATGTTGCGCGACGCCGACGATGATGTCCGGCGTGCCGTCGCGCACCACGTCGTCGAGCGCCAGCCCGCGACCGGTGGTGGCGTCGAGTTTGATGCGACCGATCAACGCACCATCCTTGCCGGACAATGCAACGATTTCATCCGGGCCATTGTTGAAAACTAAATCGAGCGTACCGTCGCCATCCATATCGGCGGTGTACGCGCCGACGGCGAGATAATCGCTGTGCCAGAGCCGATTCGTACCGGTGGCGTCGTAGCAACTTGTCCCGGTGGCGGTGACGACGAGTTGTTGTGGCGTGCCGGTGCCGGCGAAATCAATCCGTTGCGGAAACACGTCGCTGACGCCGACAACTTTTTGCTCGGTGAGCGAGACGGCGGTCATGGTGCGACTGTCGCCGGCGGTTTTCGGCGTCGGCAACAGCACGCACGGTTGGCCGGCGATTTCTTCAAAGCGCGGTGGGAACAACAGCGGCGCACCGGTCTCGATGCGCCAGAGCAATTCGCCGTTTTGCAAACCGAAACAATACAAAAACGAGGCAGAAGTGCCGACGAGCACGACTTCGTTGGAACTGATGCGGCCGAGTGCCACGGCACTTTCGATGCGACCTTCCACGTTGTTTGTCCAGAGACCGGTGCCGGTCTTACCGGAGACGGCGCACACGGAACCATCACCGGAACCAATGATGGCGTCCGGCGTGCCGGTGTCATTCAAATCGCGGAGCAAAATCGCGCCGTAAATCGGGCCGCCAGTTTCAAATGGTTTGCGCCAGACTTCGTGACCGTCGTTCCCGGCGAGACAGAAAAGTTTACCGGCCGTCGTGGCAACGAAAATGTTGGTGGCGGAAACTGCCACCGGCGCTTGCACGGCATCGCCGACTTGATGCACCCATTTCATCACGCCGGTTCGCGCCGAGACGCAATACACGCTGCCGGCGTTGTCGCCAACAATCGCCGACGCCACACCAGTCGCATCCACGTCCGCCACCGCCGGCACGGATTGGATGTTAGCGCCGGTGGGAGCCGACCAGACGCCGACCGGTGGCAAAGCGATGGTGCAAGTGTTCGTGGCGCGATTTTCGACAACGACATCGAGGTCATGCGCGAGATAATTTTCCCGGTAGACCAACACGGTGTACGGGCCGGTGGGCAATTCTTGCTCGACCTTCGGCCCGCGCAACGGCAGCCGGTAATTGTCCGGCCCAAAAATCGTGATGCCAGCGTCCGGTGGATTCGCGGTAATGACGAGGCGGCCCCGGCGGCGTTCCAAATCGACATTGAACGAAACGCTTTCAGCCGGTTTTGTGACAAAGGTGAATTCTTGCGGATTGTATTCCGGTTCGGCAGCGATTTGCACGCGGTGTCGGCCGGATTTTATGAGTAATGGTTCCGCAAGTTGCTCTGGTGCGACTCGCTGACCGTCGAGCGTGACTTCGCTGTTTTCCGTGCCGAGGTGCAACTTGAGATGGCTCGGACGGGAATGCAGATAAGTCCGAACCGCGTACACCGACAAAGTCGCCAGAATCAGATTACCGGCCACGAGCGGCAAGTGTCGTTTGTATTTGCGAAATTGGCGCATCAACTTACTCGGCGAAGTCGCGACAATCGGTTCGCTGGCGAGAAAGCGCTCGATGTCCTGCTGCATTTCGCGCGCGGTGGTGTACCGGCGCTCCGGGTCTTTCTCAATGGCTTTCAGGCAAATCGTCGCGGCATCGCGGTGAATTTTTTGATTGATGGTGTGCGGCGATGGCGGATCGTCGTGGCAAATCTTGTGCAACATTTGCAGCATGCCGTCCGCTTGAAACGCCGGGCGGCCGGTGAGCATTTCGTAGAGCGTGACGCCGAGTGAAAAAATATCCGCGCGCCGGTCCACCCGCGCCGACCGGCCGCTGGCTTGTTCCGGTGACATATATTGCGGCGTGCCAATCATCTGGCCGGTCGCCGTCAATCGCATATCCGTGTGATCCATTTCTTTCGCGACACCAAAGTCGGCGACATGCACGCGGCCGGATTTATCGAGGAGAATGTTGCCGGGTTTGACGTCACGATGCACGACGTTGTGTTCGTGGGCGAAATGCAACGCATCCGCGACTTGCCGGATAATCATGAGCGCTTCGCGAGTCGGAATCGGCCCGCGCGCCAGTCGGCCTGCCAACGATTCGCCCTCAATCAAATCCATCGTGAAATAATGCTGGCCGTCTTGCACACCGAAATCATGAATCGGCACGATGTTCGGATGTTGAAGTCTGGCCGCAGAATGCGCTTCTTGCATGAACCGCTGGAGTTGTTCCGGTGATGCAATCGGCCCGCTGAGTAAAACTTTTAGCGCAACGACACGGTCCAAGCCACGTTGCCGGGCGCGATACACCACCGCCGTCGCGCCGCGCGCAATCTCGTCGAGGATTTCATAACGACCAAACTCAGTGAATGCCGTACCATCGCCGAAAATCGGCGTCGCATGGGCTGGCGGTTGATTGTCAGGAGTCAACGCCGGTAATTATAGCCGCCGGCAGTTTTCGCGCAAACTAAAAGCCCGGCAACTTGAATAGCCGCCGCGCGTTTGCGCTGGTGATGCGCGCTAATTCTTCCACCGGCACATTTTTGATTTGCGCCAGCGCACCGGCAATGTGCGGAATGAACGCCGGCTCGTTGCGCTGACCGCGCTGCGGCACCGGTGCCAGATACGGCGAATCGGTTTCGAGTACCAAACTTTCCAGCGGCACCGCACCGGCGACTACGCGAAGCGCATCGGCATTTTTGAAAGTGACGATACCGGTGAAGCTGATGAGCAAACCGAGTTTGATACATTCCAGCGCAACTTCTGTGTTACCAGCGAAACAGTGCATCACGCCCCACGGTTGCCAATCCGGAACATTGGCGCGCACAATCGCCAGTGTATCGGCATCGGCGGCGCGGCAATGAATAATCACCGGCAAGCGGCGTTGCCGGGCTAAGTCGAGATGCGCTTGGAACATTTCTTTTTGCGTCATGGCGTGGTCACGCGACCGGTAGTAATCCAAACCGGTCTCGCCGACGGCAACGACTTTTGATTGACCGGCGAGTGCGGCTAATTCTTGCATATCGGCGCGCCATGAATCCGAAATGTGATTCGGATGTAATCCAACAGATGCGAACACGCCGGGATATTCACCAGCGACTGCTAACACTCGGCGCGCATCGGTGAGGTCGGTGGCGACGCTGACGATTTGTGTCACGCCGGCGGCGTTGGCGCGCGCGACCGTGGCCGGTAGGTCGCTCGCGAAATCTGGAAAACTCAGATGCGCATGGGTGTCAATCAACATAGGGCTTGCTTTTCATTTCGACTTTATCACAATCGCTGGAACTAACTCACGGAGGAAATTATGGCGCGACCTGTTACTCTTTTTACCGGCCAGTGGGCTGATATGCCGTTTGAAACTTTATGCCAGAAAGCTAAGAGCTTCGGCTTCGACGGGCTTGAACTGGCTTGCTGGGGCGATCATTTTGACGTGGATCAGGCGGTTGCCGATAAAGGTTACTGCAAAAAACGCTGGGAGATTCTCGCCGGTAATGGTCTCACGGCATTTGCGATTTCCAGCCATCTTGTCGGCCAAGCGATTTGCGATCACATTGATGACCGGCATAAATCCATTCTGCCGGCCGATGTTTGGGGTGATGGCGAACCGGAAGGCGTTCGGCAGCGCGCCGCCGAAAAAATGATTAAGACCGGCCAAGCGGCGCGAGCATTTCTCGATGCGAAGCCGGCGAGTCTCGGTGGCAAGAAAGGCGCACCGGCGGTGGTGAATGGTTTCAGTGGTTCGTCGATTTGGCATTCTATTTATGCGTTTCCGCCGACGAGCGATGAATATTGGCAGAAAGGGTTTGATGATTTTGCGAAGCGGTTCCGGCCGATTCTGAAAGCGTTTGATGCGCTGAACGTCAACTTTGCGCTGGAAGTGCATCCGACGGAAATCGCGTTCGACATCGCCAGCGCTCAGCGCGCCGTGGCGGCAGTGAAGAAAAATAAACGTTTCGGTTTTAACTTTGATCCATCGCACTTCGGCTATCAAGGCGTGGATTACATTCAATTTATCCGGTTGTTTGGCGACCGGATTTTCCATGTTCACATGAAAGATGCTTGGTGGGGACACGGCGACGGCACGGTTGGTGTGTTCGGCGGTCATGTTCCGTTCGGCGATTCGCGCCGGTATTGGGATTTCCGGTCCCCCGGCCACGGTGATATTCATTTCGAGGAGATTATCGTCGCACTGAACGATGTCGGCTATACCGGACCGCTGTCGGTGGAATGGGAAGATAGTCGGATGGACCGCGAACACGGCGCGACCGAAGCGGCGGCATTTGTACGCCGGGCGGATTTCAAGCCGAACGTAGTCGCTTTCGACGCGGCGTTTGAGAAGTAACGCGCTTAAGCGATTTGGCCTAATCGCTGCCGGAGGTCGCGGATAAATTCATCACGGTTTTTCGGCGTGATGATGAAGTTGCGAAAGAGGCCGGTACGCCGCCGGAGGCAAACGATGCGACCGAATGGCCAGAAGGTGTTGCACCAATGTTCATTCCAGAATGGCGCGTCGGTGCTGATGTTCACGATGTCGGTCAGCGCAATCTTCCGGAAGGTGATTCCCCAACAAACCACTCGTACAGACCGGTCATCCACGAGGTACCGGAGGGATGCCACCGCGCAACCCAGCGTCATGACCAACGCGACATTCAGCCAGATGGAGAGATTCATGGGACCGGATTAGCACTTGCGATTGAAAAAGTCAACGCGCACCACCGGTGGAAAATGTGTGAGCTTGACAGTTCACTGCCGGATTTGCTGTATTGTCAAGTAGGTGGCGTAAGGTCGATTCCTCGAAACTACAACAAGGTCGCCGGGGTGTCGAAATTTTCGGTGGAGATTGCATGAGCGTGGCTGAGAAAAAACCGTCTTTAATTCAGAACTGGATTAGTGTCGCTGGCTTGATTGTGGCCACCGGCAGCTTATTTGCCATGCTGTGTTTGATGGCGATGGATTTCTTTTCCGCCTCGAAGAATCCGTACATCGGCATCGTCACGTACTTCGTCGCACCAGCATTCCTCGGACTCGGTTTGTTCGTCATCGTGGGCGGGATGTTGTTTGAACGGCATCAACTGATTCGCAGCCAGCAAGGCGTGGTGAGTTGGTTCCCGGTGGTGGATTTGAATCGTCCCCGGCACCGGCAAATCCTCGGCAGTCTCATCGGATTCGGTGTCGTGCTGCTGCTGGTCATTGCGGTCAGCAGCTACCGGAGCTACCATTTCACCGAGTCAAAACAATTTTGCGGGCAAACTTGCCACACAGTGATGAAGCCGGAATTCACCGCCTACCAAAACTCGCCGCACGCCCGTGTCACCTGCACAGAATGTCATATTGGTGCCGGCGCGACCTGGTTTGTGCGCTCGAAACTTTCTGGCAGCTATCAGGTGTACGCCACGCTTTTCCATAAATATCCGACACCGATTCCGACGCCGGTGAAAAATCTCCGCCCGGCACAAGAAACCTGCGAACAATGCCACTGGCCGCAGAAATTTTACGGCGCGGTGGAACGCGTCCGGACGCATTTCAAATATGATGATGAAAATTCACCGTACACGGTTCGTTTGCTGTTGAAAGTTGGCGGCGGCGATCCGTTGCACGGACCGGTGGGCGGAATTCACTGGCACATGAACGTCGCTAACAAGACGGAATACATTGCGTCCGACGACGCCCGGCAGGTGATTCCGTGGGTGCGTATGACCGACCGCGATGGTCGCGTCACCACCTATGAAGTCAAGGAAGGCCGGCTGAAACCAGAGCAAGTCGCGGAAGCCACGCCGCGTCGGATGGATTGTATTGATTGCCATAACCGGCCGACGCATATTTTCCGGTCGCCAGATGAAACGGTGGATATGGCGATGATGCTCGGACGGATTGACCCGAAGTTACCGGCGATTAAGAAGCACGCGGTCGATGCCTTGGCGGCGGATTACACCGAAACCGAAGACGCCTGCCGGCAGATTGCGGAGAAATTGCAGAAAGATTATCCCAACGCCGCCACCGGTACCGTGACGCGGGCGATTGTGGAATTGCAAAAGATTTACCGGGATAATTTCTTCCCGGAAATGAAATCCCGCTGGAAAGCTTATCCGAACAACATCGGCCACTTTGAATGGGCTGGTTGCTTCCGGTGCCACGATGACCAGCATGTGAGCGCCGATGGCCGGAAAATCTCCGCCGATTGCAAGAGTTGCCACGTGATTATCAGTCAAGGCGCGGCGACGGAATTGAAAACGATTAGTTCACAAGGTTTGGAATTCGAACATCCCGCCGAAGAAGTCGGCGATACATGGAAAGGAATGAAATGCAACGATTGTCACAGCGGTGGCGCAATGTAATTATTGCCGGCACGATTTTTTTAACTGGGCTGGTGCGGGCGGACGTGACGAATGAAGTCGCGGCCAGCGTGCATGCCGAACTCAAGTGCGCCAGTTGCCATGCCGGCAAATTGGAAAGTAAACGCGCCATCGCGGAGATGTGCGCGTCTTGTCACAGCGACGTCCGGCGGATGAATCCTTACGGCTTGCCGACGGATCAATTGGCCCGGTACAAAACCAGCAAACACGGCGAGCAATTATTTGAGCACAACGACCAAAATGTCGCGGTCTGTACTGATTGCCACGGCACGCATGACATTCTGAAAGTGAAATCGCCACAGTCGCGCGCGTTCCCGACGAACATTCCGGCAACCTGCGGCCGGTGCCACAGCGATGCGAAGTTGATGAGCCAATATAAATTGCCATCGGATGTTGTGGACAAATACAAAACCAGTCATCATGCGCACTTGCTGCTTGAGAAAGGCGATCTCAGCGCGCCGACTTGTATTACTTGTCACGGCAATCACGGCGCAACGCCGCCCGGCACGGCTGAAGTCGGCCAAGTCTGTGGAAAATGTCACGTCCGGCAGCGCGAATTATTCGCCAAGAGTCCGCATGCCGAAGTTGCCACCGCCGGTGCATTTAACGAATGCGTTAGCTGCCACGGCAATCATGCGATTCAAAAAGCGTCGGTGGAACTGTATGCGAAAGCCTGCACTGAATGTCACGCCAACGATCCAAAACAATTGAAAGTGCGCGATGCCGTCTCCGGTCTGATTCGTCAGGCGCAAGCCGATTACCGGCACGCTGAGGAAACGGTTCACGCCGCGACGATTCGCGGTTTGGCGACCGACGACGATCAAGTGTTATTGCAAGATGCGAAAACGCAAGTCACGCAGCTCGAAGTGCTGCAGCACACCTTGACAATGGCTCAACTGGAACCGGTGGCACAGCATTCCGGAGAAACCGTCGCTCAAGTACTGACCGATGTCCGACATATGGAGCGGTTTGAGTTATTGAAACATAAGGCGCTCTGGCCTGTCTGGGCGTTCTTAGTGATGATGGCCATTATTTTCTGGGCGAAACACCGGCAATTGGAGAAGCAAGATAAACCATGAAAACCTCTGAGAAAATTTCCCGACGCACATTTCTAGATTGGCTACTGATGGGCGGCCTCCTCGCGTGGGGCACGGCGTTTGTTGCACCGGTCATCACCTACGTCTGGCCATCGCAAAAGCGCGGGCCGAACTCGCAAACCGTTTCCGTCGGCAAGGTTGACGACTTCACGGAGTGGCAACACAAGATGGTGGCGCTGGATAACAAGCCAGTTATCGTCGTCCGCACACCGCAAGGTTTTCGGGCTTACTTGGCAATCTGCACCCATCTCGGCTGCATCGTCGGCTGGGATGCCGGGCGCCGGCAGATTGCATGTCCGTGCCATGCCGGATTTTTTGATTTGAACGGTCGGCCTGTTGCCGGTCCGCCGCCGCGGCCGCTGGCGGAACAAACTGTCGTCGTGGTTAACAACGAAGTCATGGTGAAATCCACATGAGTCTAAAATTACCTAACAAAATTCAAAACTGGCTGAGCCAACGCTTGCCGGTTGAAACCGCCGAACAGTTTATTGACGAGCAAACCCACAAGCCGATGCCGGAGGCGACTGGTTTTTTGCATACGTTTGGCAGCTTGTCGCTGTTTTTGTTCATTAATCAAGTCGTGACCGGCATTTTGCTGATGGTGTATTACCGGCCGACGACGAACACTGCCTTTGAGAGCATCCGGTTCATCATGACGAAGGCGCATTTCGGTTGGTTCATCCGTGGACTGCATGCTTGGGGTGCGACGCTGATGATTCTGTGCGTGCTGATTCACATGATCCGGACATTCTTCATGGGCGCATTCAAAAAACCACGCGAGCTAACGTGGGTGCTCGGTGTAGCCATCTTCGGTTGCACAGTCACCTTCGGCTTCACCGGCTACTTGCTGCCGTGGAATCAACTTTCCTATTGGGCAACTACTGTCGGAACGGAGATTACCGGCGCAATTCCATTCGTCGGGCCGTACCTGCGGACATTATTGCGTGGCGGCGAAAGCATCAGCGGCGAAACGCTGGCGCGCTTTTTCGTCTTGCACGTGGTGGTTCTGCCGTGGGCGCTGACGGCATTGATTGCCACACACCTATTCCTGATGCGCGTTCAAGGTCTCGCAACGATGGAAAAAGTCGGCGAAGAAAAACATATCGATGAGCACGATGCCGTGCCGTTTTTTCCGCATCACGTTTTGAAAGAAGGCGTGATTCTCTGTGGCTTACTCGCCACACTCATCACATTGATTGTGGTCTGGCCGGTCGAGTTAGGCGAAAAAGCGAATCCGCTAGTGACACCGGAAGGCATCAAGCCCGAATGGTATTTTCTTTCCACCTACCAACTCTTGAAATACTTCCCGAAGACAATCGGGTTGTTTGTGTCGCTCATTCCGCAGGTTCTGCTATTGATCTGGCCGTTCTTGGATCGCACACCGGAACGCCATCCGAAGAAACGCCCAATCTCGGTTACCATCGGTGTCGTCGCATTACTATTGGCAATTGTGTTCGGATTTGTCGGGTATATGTCTGAGAGCACAATCACTTGGCGCGGTCAACGCTATGAGATTGATGTGCGTGGTGTTCCGCATCATAGCGAGACAAAAGCAGCACCGCACTCAAACTAAAAGCAGTTACAAAGCTTCCAACCGGTATTGCTTTAACTTCCGGTGCAATGTCCGCCGGCTCATGCCGATTTTGTCGGCGGCTTTTGTACGATTGCCATTGGTTTCCTTCAGTGCTTGCACAATCAATTGCCGCTCGGCTTCCTCCACTGTCATCGTCACACCGGGACGAACCACGGAAATCTTTGTTAAATCAGCACCGGTCCGAATCGGCGCCGGAATATCTCGAACTGTCAGCCGGTCGCCGCGCGCCAACACCACCATTTGTTCTAACGCATTTCGCAGCTCCCGCACATTGCCGGGCCAGTCGTAGGCCATCAATAAATTTATCGCCTCTTGCGTAATTTCGCGGACTGGCACATTATTTTCCTCGCTGTATTGCCGGTTGAATGTCGCCACCAACAAGGGCACATCGTCCCGGCGCTCGCGCAACGGAGGCAAGCCCACCGTCACCACGCTCAACCGGTAAAACAAATCATCCCGGAACTTTCCTTCCGCTACCATCTTCTTCAAATCCCGATTCGTTGCCGCCACCAACCGCACATCCACCTCGATAGTTTTGTTGCCGCCGACACGCTCGAACTTTCGTTCTTCGAGCACACGCAACAGTTTCACCTGCATCGCCGGTTCCAATTCGCCGACTTCATCCAGAAAAATCGTCCCGCCATCCGCCATCTCAAATCGGCCGGCACGACGTTCGACCGCGCCGGTAAACGCACCTTTCTCATGACCAAACAATTCACTCTCCAATAACGTCGTCGGCAACGCCGCCGCGTGGACGGCGATGAATGGTCCGCCTTTACGCGGACTGAGATTGTGAACGGCATGCGCCACGAGTTCCTTACCGGTGCCCGTCTCGCCGGTAATCAACACCGATGCCCGCGTCGGCGCAACCTGCCGGATAATGTCGAACATCTGCAACATCGCCGGCGACTGGCCAATCAGATTTTCGAGGCCGAATTTCTGGTCCAGTTGTTCGTGAAGGTTGACGTTCTCGGCTTCGATTTGCCGGCTCTTCAACGCCCGCCCGATCACCAAATCCAATTCATCGAGATTGACCGGCTTGGTGACGTAGTGATACGCACCGGCTTTCATCGCCTCCACTGCATTTTCAATCGAACCGTACGCCGTCATCATGATGCTCACCGGCGGATTGCTCAGCGAACCGGCTCGCCGGAGCAATTTTAAACCATCGTCACCCGGCATTCGTAAATCAGTAAGCAACACATCCACCGGTTGGGTTTCTAAGATACCGGTCGCCTTCGACACATCGTCAGCGGCCAGCACGTCATACCGGTCCTCAAGCGCCCGCTGCAAACCATCGCGCTGCAACCGTTCGTCATCCACAATCAAAATTGTTGGGCGTTTATGGGTGTTCATGATGACTACCGGTGGCGAGCAGCCGAGTGCGTTTTTCCGTCAGAGGCAATTTCAACCGAACCGTCGTACCGCGACCAATATCACTTTCGACATCCAACGTGCCGCCGTGTTCGCGAACAATCCGTTGCACAATCATCAACCCGAGACCGGTCCCTTCGGTTTTCGTGGTGAAATACGGTTCAAAAACCCGGCCGATATGTTCCGGCGCGATACCATGACCGGTATCCATAAACGACACCGCCACATAGTCTGCGTTCGCCTCGGTGCGAACTCGCAAGATTCCGCCGGCGCGCATCGCTTGGAGCGCATTCTTAATCAAATTGTAAAACGCCTGCTGCAATTGCGCCCGGTCCGCCAGACATTGCGGCAAGCCATCCGCCAATTCCAGTTCGACCAGAATATCCCGGTCTTTAATCTCGCGCTCCAACAGCGTCAACGATTCCATCACGACATCATTGACACCGGTGCGTTGTAAATCCGGTTTTGTCGGACGAATCGCGCGAAGAAATTGGCTGATAATCCGGTCGAGTCGCGCGATTTCTTCGCGAGCGATGCCCAAATCTTTCCGGAGCCGGCCCGCTTTAGCCACCGGTACGTTTTTCAACTCGCGCTCCATCAATTGCAGATGAATATTCAGCGAGTTCAGCGGATTCCCAAGTTCGTGCGCGACGCCGGCGGCGAGCAATGTCAGCGCAGAAATTTTTTCCGATTCCAACGCCGTCGCCGCGCGTTGCCGGGCTTCGGTGACATCCCGGAGAATCACCGCCATCCCGGTCACCGAATCGTCCGTCTCTTCCACCAACGGTACGATGTAAAAACTCAGAAACCGTTGCCGGGGATAAAACACCTCCAACTCGCGCGCCAAAACTTTGCTCCATTCGTTTTTGTCAGCGGCAAAAATTTTCTTCCAATCCAAATCGCGCAAATGTTTGGCAAGCAGATCGCCGACTGCGCGCTCTGGGTCGAGACCAAGCATCTCGGCGGCGGCGGCATTGAGATAACTAATTTTGCCATCGCGCCCGGCCACGATGATGCCTTCTTGAATGGTGTTGAAAAGCGTTTCGAGAAAACCTTTTTCCCGCGAAAGTTTCAGCACAAAACTTTGCAGGCTTTGCGGGTCCACCCGGTCAATCCGACCGATGAGTTTGTCGAGAAATGTATTTTTCACAATCGGCACCAGTTTATTTTTGACAACGCCGCATCTCGTGTGCCACAATGTCGCAAGTTTCACCTGTTTTCAAGGCAAAACCCCGGAGCAAATTCATGAATCTCGATAAAATTTATACGGATCTCACGATCCCGAACGAATCCAAAATCGCGCTCGTCGTGTACGACGGCGTCGGCGATATCGCCACCGAATCCACCGGCTTTCGCACTCCGCTCGAAGTCGCCAAAACTCCTAATCTCGACGCGCTCGCCAAACACGCCGCAATGGGCCGTCTGACGCCCGTCGCGCCCGGCATCACTCCCGGCAGCGGCCCCGGCCACCTCGGCTTGTTTGGCTACGATCCGCTCGAATTTGAAGTTGGTCGTGGCGTCATCGAAGCGCTCGGTCTCGGCATTGAACTCAAAGCCGGCGACATTGCCGCCCGCGCCAATTTCTGCACGCTCAACGCCAAAGGTCTGGTCACCGACCGGCGCGCTGGCCGCATCGACACCAAAGTTTGCGAAGCACAGGTCGAAATCCTGAAAAAGAAAATCAAAAAAATCGGCGATGTCGAAGTCATCATCAAAGCCGGTAAAGGCCACCGGTTCGTCGTTGTATTTCGCGGCAAAGGACTCGAAGGCCCGCTCACCAATTCCGATCCCGGCCGCGAAGGCCAACCCATCGGCGTTGCCAAGCCGATTAAGAAAACCGCCAAGACCACCAAGACCGCGAAAATCGTTGCCGAGTTTTACAAACAAGCGTTGCCGCTCTTGAAGAATTGCCGGCCCGCCAACGGCTTCCTCCTCCGCGGCATCGCCCACCAGCCGCACATTCCGAGTTTCCAAGACCGGTACGGCCTGAAAGCGGCCTGCATCGCGATTTATCCGATGTACAAAGGTCTCGCCCAACTCGTCGGCATGACCAAAATTGAAGGCGCGCACTCGCTCGCCGAGGAATTTGAACTCGCCGTTAAAGCGCTCAAAACTTACGACTTTGTTTTCATCCACATCAAGCCGACCGACGCCGCCGGCGAAGATGGTAATTTCGCCGCGAAAGTCGCCGCCATCGAAGAAGCCGATGCCGGCCTTGCGACCTTGATCGCCGCGCAACCCGACGTGCTCGTCGTGACCGGCGACCACTCCACACCGGTGCCGGTGAAAGGTCACAGTTGGCATCCGCAACCGGTATTAATCGCCAGCGAAATTTCCGGCTGGGACGGCATGGAACGTTTCACTGAACGCGCCGCCAACCACGGCAGCCTCGGCATCTTCGACGCGAAATATCTCATCCGCTTCATGCAAGCCAACGCCAAGCGCTTCGACAAATTCGGCGCGTAAAAACTGAACTGAACTGAACTGACTGAAATTGCTTTTGGGGACCGAATCACGCTTGCGCAGGGGGGTTAGTTTTTTTACTTGTTTTTTTTTTGAACCTTTTGTATTCTAAGGGTCACTAATACCAAAACAGCACGAGCTGTTTGAAACACTAACCAAACACTGAGGAAAAGAGTGGCATGAAGAAAAAACTAGCAGTAGTTGCAATGATCGTGGTTGTCGGCGTGGCCAGCGGTTGGGCGGCCCAAACAACCGTGTTGAACAAGATGGACATCACCTTGAAGGGGAAACTGACTCCGGGTGGAGCCGCGGTGACCGGGGCAACCTTGGCGGGTAACACGAATGCAATCTCGCACTTGATCTTGCAGGTCGTGAATGCCGGCACGACGAACGAAGTCGAGGCGATTGGACAGGTCAGCGGGACGAATATCACTGTCTTGTTGACGCAAAAAGCGAGTGTCGATCTCGTCAATACGCCGAAGAGCGATAAGTTCGTTGCGGCCTTCGAAGGCACCGCCGGTTCGGCGAAAAACGCTGTGTTGCTGATCAATGGGACGGTGAAAACGGCGACGACGAAGACGGCGACGAACGTCACTCTCGCGGGGACGTTCAGCGGCATCTGGACGGATGGCAGCAATACGGTCGCGGGAACGATTGCCAGCGTCAAAGTGAAGAAGTAGTTTCTGGTTGCGCGTCGCGCAATCGTAGCAGACAACGGGGAAGGCGTTTTACGCTTTCCCCGTTTCTGTTTTCAGTCAGCGGAGTGATGCACTCAGCCGGCGAGCCTTCATTGAGCGTTGAACGAATTCAGCGCGTCTTGGGCGGCTTCGCGGACTTCGGCGTCGCGGTCCGTGAGCAGGCGCCGCAACAACGGCAAGGCGCGTTGGTCGCCCAGCGTGTCCAGGGCGCGGATGGCGGCTTTGCGGACCTCCGGCGGTTGCGCTTGGTCCGCGCCGAGGGTGATTTCCTGGAAGGCCGACGGGTGGTCGAGATTGGCCAACTCGTTCAGGATGTCCGCTTTCACTTCGACACTGGTTTCCGCGCGCAACATGCGCCCGAGCGTGCTGGCCACCTGCGGGTCGGAGACGCCGGCGTCGGTCAGTTCACGCACGCGCAGGACGATAGTGGAACGACCGTTGTTGTCTTCCGTTGTCTGATAGGATTTCAACGCGGCTTGCAAGCGTGTGTCGAGATACTGAACCGGCACATCGGAACCCAGTCCCGCGGCGAACACCGAGTCGGTATCGGCTTGGGGCACGGCGGTGGGCGTTTGGTTTGTCGCGGCGCTGTCGTGAGGGTTCTTTGTGGAGAGCGCTGCACCGGGTTGCGGTTGCAGTGTGGGAATCGCGGGGACCTGCTTGCTGACGTGCCGGGGCGAGTTGGTGGACGGAACGTCGGATTCCATTGCGGGCTGGCCGCAGCCACACAGTGAACCCACGAGCAGCGTCGCGACAATTGCCAGTGGCATCAAGTCCTTCATGCGCGAATTTTATCGCAGTGGCCGGCCTCAGCGTCAATCGCGGATTTGTGATGACTGACAATGGGCGCGGGCAAAATTCCAATTGCGCCGCTAGCCGGGCGAGTTGCCGATTTGGGAAAGGTGCATACTGTCTTGTTGAGGTAACGAAGATGAATGGGCAAGAACAAATTCGGCCGCCGGTGGCGTTTCCGAAGGTGCCGGCGAAGTTGCCGTTGCCGCCGACGGACGAATTGTTTCGGCTGTGGGTGGAGGCGGCGCCGGATGGGATTGTGATCGTGGATCGGTCGGGCCTGATCCAATTTGTCAATGGGCGGACGCGGGCGCTGTTTGGGT
Source organism: uncultured Verrucomicrobiota bacterium (assembly GCA_903847335.1). Taxonomy (GTDB): domain Bacteria; phylum Verrucomicrobiota; class Verrucomicrobiia; order Palsa-1439; family Palsa-1439; genus CAINDI01. The sequence goes on from CAINDI010000017.1 coordinate 40,011, forward strand.
ACAGTGATGCGGAGTTGCTTGGGCAGCCAGTTGAGGACTGATAGGAAATTGCTTTTGGGGACCGAATCACGCTTGCGCAGGGGGGTTAATAACCTCTTGGCTTCAAATCCGATAATCATAGTTTGGTCAATTAAGTGGTTGCATTGATGGAATCCAGCAGTTACAGAGGCTAAAAGTAATTTTTTTTTCAGTCATGCAAAATTTTCGCTACCCGGTAATCTTTCTGAATAGATGAAGGTATTCATTCAGGTTGGTTTCCCAGGAAAATTTAAGCGAATACTGTTTTAGTACTTCAGGGAGGGATTTGTCTTTGTCGAATGCTTCCATATTTTCCAGAAAAAAGCGGGCCATCTCCACAGGTTCAAATGTTTTCCAGTAGTAGGCATGCTTGTCACAAACTTCAGGGATACTCGAAAAAGTTGAAGCAAATACGGGCTTTCCGAATCGCATGGCTTCAATGGGAGGCAGGCCCATACCTTCAAATCTGGAGGGGAAAAGTACCGCCTTGCAGTGGTTGTACATCCAGAATTTGTCTTCTTCAGAAATGGTGCCTGGAAGAATGATTCTTTCACTCAGACCCATTGCATCGATTCTCCGCCACAATTCTTCCGCGTACGCTGAAGAGTTGTTTCCAGCCATGATTAACTTATAGTTTTCAGGTAATTGCTGCATGAATTCCAAGAGTACACCAAGGTTTTTCTTCATTTGGATCACACCTATGGAGAAGAGAAGATCTCCATCCGGGACAAACGCAGGTGGGTTAACCTGACCGGAATTTTTAACTGTCACCCCGTTGTAGATCTTATGGATGGGGGTTTTTCCGATGTGCAGGTTCTCCCTGACAACTCCTTCTGTAAACTTCGATATGACCGTTATTGTGGTTGCCCGGTCCACTTTTTTCTGCAAAATCTTCAGCCTTTTTTTTGCCTTTGCGGGCGATTTCTCACCCAGAAAATTCAGGTCGTGAATGGTTAGGATGTAAGGCGTATTTAGATCTGAAGGGAAATAGGCCGAATCCTGGTGCAGGGCATACCACAGGTCATATTTTCTGCACAAGGAAGGGAAGTACCTGCGCCGCAGTGAGACGACCTCATAATCCACGAGATTTCCGAAGTATCCTTTGAATTTGCGGGGTACTAAAAGCGTAAATCTGAATCGCTCATCCACAATCCTGCTGATTCCCTCACCGAAAAACAAGGCAACCTGTCCGAGGCCGGTATTTAGATCCTTGAGCCTGTCGAGATCAATCAATATCGATAATTTATCCATTTCATCTTTTTTCAGAACATCCTGACCCTGCCTTTTTTTAGCTTTGTTTTAAATGTCCAATCCGAATCAGTACCCTTGATATCAATTCGTTTCAGTTCGAACCTGTTTGTCGTACCCGGATGATTGCACCTGTTTCCGATGCGCAATCCAGCAAGGATGCCATTCCTTTCCAGGGTACTGAAAAATGCTTGCTTTTCCGGCTGTTTCCTTGGGTATGCGCCATAGGGATAGGCAAGAACCGGTACAAAGGGAATATTGTTTTCCGAAAGAATCGTGAAACAACCGGACAGATCCCTGGCGACTTCCGCGGTAGTTAATGTGTTATAGCTTTGATGGGCATAAGAATGCAACCCGAATTCGACATATTGCGCCTCCATTTGGCGAAGATGGACAAAATCCAACAGCGGCATTGGAGGTTCTGTTTCCCACTCGCTGGTAAGTCCGATGTATTTAACGGGCAACATGATGGATGCATGAAGCTTGTATCTGATTAGCAAGGGATAGAGTAATTCGAAATTATTCAGGTATCCGTCGTCGAAAGTGATCAGAAGTGGTTTTTCAGGAAATCTGAAAACTGATAGGAAATTGCTTTTGGGGACCGAATCACGCTTGCGCAGGGGGGTTAATGCTTCACTGCCCTTATCAGTCCCCGTCTAAAATATGGAGGTTGTAATCTGGGGTCATGATACATCAGGATGTAGCCATCGGAATGAGAGGTTTCAAATCCGTGGTTTCTTAATATCTCTGTAAACAGTTTTTCATCTTCTTGTTTGTGATAAGTGCAAATGGCTAATTTTAAGTGATTTGTATTTTGAAGAATTCTTTTAGCCCCCTTTATAAGTTGCATCTCAGCTCCTTCAACATCAATCTTTAGAAATGAGACCTTTTCATTCTCGGCAAAAAAGTCATCAAGAGTCGTGAAACCTTCGTTTGTGATGTCACCAACAAATTTTCGAATTATCGTCACCTTCTCCTTCCAGGGTTCAAAAGTTGCGTTCAGTGCCTCCACCCATCTTTCATCGCTTTCGAAAAGAATAACCTTTGAGACTTTCTCAATAACGCTCAATGCAAAATTACCTTCGGCAGCACCCACATCAACAAGCACGTCCCCTTGATCAATTTTGAAATCTCCATTTTCATAGCAGTGGGGACAAACAGGATCCTGTTCCTTCAATAATCCATTGAAAGCTTTTTTGATCCTGAGCTTATTCCATTTCTTTTTAAAATAGAGTCGCTTGCCATCGAGCAAGACATATTTCAAACCTTTCTCCTTATCACTGAAAACCTTAATATCAGTAGGAATATATTTGTCCAAAGCGTAATAAGGAAAATTAGTTACAGCTTTTTTCCGCAAATAATCAAGAACAGTTTCAATTTCACTGTCTGGAGGGGTGGGCAAATTACTATAATAGGTAAAAATAGAACTGCGCACAGCCCTTTTCAGCAATACCTTATGGATAAATTTTGGAACGACTGCCCTTAAAAATTTCGATGTAACTATTCTCATTCTGAACTTTTTATAAATCAATAATGAGAAGCTTACTCCATAATGGCATATAAATCAAAATGTTTCCATTTTAACATATCGGTTTCGTTCAAAATCGGGATAATTTCAGCATTGGCTTCAAAATCAGAAAAATAGTAAAGGGAATACCCTTTATCTTTCAATAAATGAAAATGTTCGAAACGCTCCTCGTTGGTGTTCCTAAAAAAGCACTCAGTGATAACGACCGGTTTGTATTTATCCAGTAGGCTGGAAATAGATTTAATTATTTCTTTGTCATAGCCTTCTGTATCTATTTTGATCAGTTTCAGTTTATCGATCCGGTCAGGGAAATTCTTTTCAAGGAACGATTCAAGAACAATACCTTTGATTTTATCTTTAAAGGTGTATTTTCCATGTTTGCTGCTTTTATCGCGCGAGATCCCTCCGTTGCTGAACGAAGCTTCCGACGAATAATAATAGAATTCCTCCTCCTTGTCGGTAATGGCACAATTGAAGGTGTTGATATTGGTTTTATCGGCGTTTAATTGGGAATTCTTCACAAGGATTTCATAGACATATGGGTTAGGGTCGAAAGACAGGGTTATGCCGGTTTTACCTGTTACCAAACCAAGCTGAAGAGACTCATGTCCAATGTTAGCACCAATGTCGATGGCCGTATCGCCCTCTTTTAAAAACCGACTAAAGAATTTAACACCTGCGCTTTCTATTTTTCTGTTCAGGAAGAACTGATAGGAAATTGCTTTTGGGGACCGAATCACGCTTGCGCAGGGGGGTTAAGGGGGGACGGAAAATTTCGACGGATTCCGTATCGCCCACCTGTTTTGGCTGCCTCCAGTTTGCAAAATGCAATTTCTTTTCCTTTCTTGCGCATGATTTACGCTCACTGACAGCGGAGTGCAAGAAAAAAACAGATGGTCCGACATGCAGGTGCGGGGCAAGCTGGAAGCTTACCCTATCGGGGCAAGACCGATTCTATTCGGCGAATGTTTCGTCGGGGCAAAACGGCTGATCATTGTCGACCGGCGCGTAGGTGAGTTCGAGCCGGAAGGGTGGTTCCGGTGGAGCCAGTCCGCTGGGGCCGTCTGGCTCTTCCCAGAGATTCAGATGGCGGAGGATGTCCTCAATTACCTGCCGGTCCTCGATCAACGAGATCAGCCGCATTTCCCCACCGCATTTCGGGCAGAGCAGCGGATCGGT